>CALBHK010000520.1 GCA_937894565.1 uncultured Chlamydiae bacterium | reverse complement strand
TGCTCTTCCGATCTAATTTCTACTATACGGTAATTCTGGAGATCATTTTTTTTCCAATGAATTCTAAGCTCTTGGCCAACAAGCGGCTCATCCAATGCAGGATCTGGTGTGCCTACATGATAAGAAGCATAACGTTCCACAGAAAGCATTCGGTTGGTCACAGAAAGCGTCTCTTTATGACAGCCAGACAAAAAGCAAACAAGAAGTAAAAAAATGACATTTTTCATTTTCCAGTCATCTTCTCCACTTGAACAATGGCATCAAATTCCTCTCCTGTTAAGATTTTAAGCGCAGTGGCTGCTTCTCTTAAAGAAAGACCTTCTCTATATGCTTTTTGAACAATTTTAGTTGCTTGATCGTAGCCGATGATAGGATTCAAAATTGTCGCTAGCATCAGAGAGTTGTGAAGAGTTTTGTGAATATGATGAAGGCAGGGTTCAATCCCCTGCAAACAATTGTGATTAAAACTCTTGATAGCATCGGTAAGTAAACGAATAGACTGCAGTAAATTATAAATGATGAGCGGCTTATACACATTGAGTTCAAAATTACCCTGAGAGTCAGCCATTGTAATGGCCACATCATTACCCATGACCTGAATACAGACCATTGTCAGCGCTTCGCACTGGGTAGGGTTAATTTTACCCGGCATGATAGAGGAGCCCGGTTCATTTTCCGGAAGTTTGAGCTCTCCAAGTCCCCCTCGTGGGCCTGATCCCATCCAACGGATATCGTTAGCGATCTTCATGAGTGCACAGGCAAGGCGTTTAAGAGCCCCGCTCACTTCGACGCAAGCATCATGCGAAGCGAGCGCCTCAAATTTATTGGAAGCAGAAAAAAAGGGCAGTTTTGTCATTTTACTTATTTCTGCCGCAGCCATCTCTCCAAATCCAATAGGAGCATTAAGGCCGGTCCCCACAGCTGTCCCCCCTATGGCGAGAGGATAAAGAGATTCTAAAGCTTGGGAGAGGTGTTTAATCCCGCTTGTCATCTGCGCAGCATAGCCAGAAAACTCCTGGCCTAAAGTGAGCGGCAGCGCATCCATGAGGTGCGTTCTGCCCAATTTAATAATAGAATCAAAATGAATGCTCTGCTGTTGCAGGGTTTCTTCCATCTTTTTTAAAGCGGGAAGAAGTGTTTCAATAATGGCTTGAGCTGCAGCAAGATGTATGGCTGTAGGAAAAACATCATTAGAAGATTGAGAAGCATTCACTTGATCATTAGGATGAATGGGCCTTCCCCCTATCTCCATACCCCGATGGGCAATGACCTCGTTGATGTTCATGTTAGTTTGTGTTCCGGAACCCGTCTGCCAAACTGATAGAGGAAAATGTGCATCCAACTTCCCCTCTATGATCTCATCGCATACCTTTTCAATGATTTCAGCAGTGAAAAGATCCAATACATTTAAATGAGCATTCACTCGCGCAGCAGCTTTTTTAACCAGAGCTAATGCTTGGATCAGAGTTAACGGCATCTTCTCTTCACCAATGATGAAATTGTTTTTAGACCGCTGCGTTTGCGCCCCCCAATAACACTCAGATGGCACATCGAGCTCTCCCAGACTATCCTTTTCTTTGCGCATCTGCACCTACGGAATTAACATTAAAGAAAAGACCATTGAAAATAAGGCAAAAGATTCTATAACTCCAATAGAGGCCCAGCATAGCCCATAAACTGCTGGCGTTCTAATAGAAGCCTGCATGCCGGAAGCGCACACTTTGCCTTGATAAATAGAAGACATCATAATGCTTAACCCTGCAAATAAACCAATCCCTATCGCATTAAGCGGGTCCAGAGAACCAGCCTGTATCGATTGGGTCATTTTAAGCATTAAGACAAAGCCGTAGATGATTTGAGAAGAAGGGGCCACCGACATTGCTATATATTTAGCACGCGCTTCTTCTGTACGGCTCATAATAGCATGTGAAACAGCTCCAGCTATTCCACATCCAATACTACACCCTATTGCACTCAGCCCCAAAACTAAAATGGGCCCAACAATTGTAAAGTTCATCGTATTTCTCCTGTTATTATAAGACTCTTGCGTCATTTGCTTTACTTGCTAAAATTGCCTTTTTTGGCATCTT
>CALBHK010000519.1 GCA_937894565.1 uncultured Chlamydiae bacterium | reverse complement strand
GGGAAAGTTACTGGAAAAGCC
This sequence comes from uncultured Chlamydiae bacterium, assembly GCA_937894565.1. GTDB lineage: Bacteria > Chlamydiota > Chlamydiia > Chlamydiales > CALBHK01 > CALBHK01. Next base: position 5,306 of record CALBHK010000519.1, on the reverse strand, counting down.
AGACTAATGGTTTTGAAGAGGCTGCTTAAAAAAATTATTTACCACCACAAAAAGTTACACCCTTCTTTTTTCTCTGTTTTTATGTAACGTGGATAAAAATTTTTTTGATTCAAATGGAGGAATCATGCGGTCTATTATTCGATTAACTGTTTTATTAGTGGTGTTTGCTTTTATAAAGTTAAATGCCTCTCAAGTCTTAAGTCTGAGTGCGGCCATAGTGGATCATCTTGTTTTTGTAGAAAATGAAGAACTCTTTGGCATTACACAAGAGAAAGGGGGATGGGCTTCTATTGATTACGAAACTTTTTGCAACTATCTTAAAGTGATTGAAGGGCGCACAAGTATGTGTCCCGGAGGCAGTGGAGTCAATGTGATCAAAGGTCTTTCTCGTCTTGGCAACAAGTGCGCAGTAGTTGGAAAAATAGGACCGGATAAGATGGGAGACTATTTCATAGAACAATTAAGTAGAAAAGGAATTATGTTGTTTCTTGAAAAAGGGGTCTTGCCTACAGGACAGGCTATTTGTTTTATCACACCGGATGGGCAGCGTACTTTTCGTGCCTATGTGGGGGCATCTCATTCTCAGTCAGATTTAAAATTGGATGTCTCTTTTTTTCAGGATATAGATCTATTTCATGTAGAAGGGTATCAGTTGATTGAACCGGATCTGGTGCTTCGCTCTCTTAAGGCTGCTAAAGCCTTAAATATCAAAACATCTATTGATTTAGCTAACGTTGAATTAATTAGAAGATTTCGGCCTTTTATTTTTGAAATTTTAGAAAACTATGTGGATATTGTGTTGTGTAATCAGGATGAGGCTTTGGAATTAACAGGGCTTGAACCAAAAGAAGTTTGTGCTTTTCTAGCTAAATATTGCCCTGTTGCTGTTGTGACGATGGGAGAAAAAGGATGTTGGACACAAAGCGGAGAAGAACAAGTTTTTGCGCCGGCTTTTTTTGTAGCCCCAATTGATACCACAGGGGCAGGAGATTATTTTGCCAGTGGCTTTTTGGATGGATATTTAAAGGGATACTCTTTGCACTCTAGCTCTCTTCAAGGGGCTCTCATTGCTTCTTATGTGGTAAGGACTGTAGGGACAGAGCTTTCACAAGCTTCTTGGGATGAAATTCATCTTAAACTACTCTGGCGGTTTCCAGCAGGTCAAGATCTCATGTCCATCTTCCGTAACAAGGATCGTATGCTCCCACTGAGCGCTAGATAGACCATCTACTGTGCGCGCTGTCCATTGGTCGTTCCTGTCAATAATAGCACCGCTCTTACCTAGATTGATCATCGGTTCGATCGTAAAGGTCATCCCGGGCACCATTAGAGTTTGTATTCTATTGCGGTAGTGGGGAATTTGTGGCGCCTCATGAAAATGAACTCCTACTCCATGCGCTACAAATTGATGCACTACGGAACAGCCATTTTTATCTGCTTCGATTTGGATGGCTTCTCCGATAATAGAAAGCGGCTCTCCTGGTTTAACAGCGTTAATAGCCCGCATAAGGCATTCATACGAGGTTTTCACCACGCGCTCTTTATCTGCAGTTGTTTCTCCTCCCACAATGACCATCCGGCTGCAATCTCCATAATAACCATCAAGGATGCATGTGACATCGATGTTTAAAATATCGCCTTTTTTAAGAATAGTTTGGTCTGGAATCCCATGACAGATCACTTCGTTAAGAGAGGTGCAAATACTTTTTGGAAAAGGTGGTTCGCCATAACCTAAAGGCGCGGGAATAGCCCCATGTTCTTGATGCATCTGATTGGCGAAAGCGTTAAGAAATGCTGTTGTAACGCCTTCTTTAGCCTGCGCACAGGTGGCATCTAAAATTTTAGAAGCTAACCTACAGGAAGCTCGAATGCCTTCAATTTCTTGCGGGGTTTTTAAAATAATACCATAGCTCTTAAGATAGCGCTGTTTAAGATCACTTTTGGGTTTTTCGCTTTTACTCTGTTCAATCTTGAGTTCTTCAATTTTTTTTGTTTTACCACTCAGCTCTGGAAAATGGCATTTTTTCCATTTTTTTCCGCTGCCGCACCAACAAGGATCATTTTTGCCAATCATGCAATACCCTTTTTATACATTTTCTTAAGTAATTTAAGCCGGGACTCTATTCTCTGTTTCTCCCTACCAAAGATGTGATCGATAAAAAGCTTGCCTTGAATGTGATCGTATTCATGTTGAAAAACTCTAGCGGGCCAACCTTTTAATTCCAGAGTCTCTTGCGTGCCATCTAAGTTTGTGGTCTCTACTGTGATTTTACTAAAGCGTTCTACTATTGAACGAACATCCGGAATGGATAAACAGCCTTCTTCATGTTTCCATGCTTCATTGGAGTGTTGGATGAGTTTGGGATTAATCCAAACGCGTTCCTTTTCATTTTCCCAATCTTGAGAGTCGGGATTAAAAATAGGGGAGTGGGTGATAAATAGAAGCAGGGAATGGCCCACTTGAGGGGCCGCAATGCCGATGCCCTCATGCGCGTGCATCGTTTCCATCATATCACTCACTAAAGAGCGGATAAAATCGTTAATTTCAATAATAGGCGCTCCTTTTTTTCTTAAAATAGGATCGCCATAAAGGACAATAGAAAGCTTCATCTTCTCTTTTCTTCTCTTTGTGCTAATTGTACATATTTTTAATTTGTTTACCAGTCAAGGATCACCTTACCGCAGTTGCCCTCTAGCATTACCTTGAAACCTTTTTCAAATTCATCCACTGGAAAGGTATGCGTAATGAGAGCGTTCAGGTCTAACCCGCTTTCTACTAGGGCCGTCATCTTATACCATGTATCAAAGATCTCTCTTCCCCAGATGCCTTTAATATGCAGTAATTTAAAGATCACTAAATCCCAATCGATGGGCAATTGAGGAGGCAGGATACCAAGCAAAGCAATTTTACCCCCCATTTCCAGACATTCAAGCAAGGTATTTAGACCATTTCCCGAACCAGACATCTCTAGTCCAACGGTAAAAAACGCATTTTTTATAGCCTTTTTAACACTTGTTTCCGCTACGTTCACAACTGCCGTAGCCCCCATTTTTTTAGCCATTTCTAAACGGTAGGGATTGATGTCTGTGACAACAATTTGATTCGCTCCCGCTTTTTTAGCAATGGCTGCTGCCATGATGCCGATGGGCCCAGCTCCCGTGATCAACACATCTTCTCCTGTTAAGGGAAAAGAAAGCGCTGTATGCACAGCATTTCCAAACGGATCAAAAATAGCAGCTATCTGATCGGGAATGGAATCGGGAACTTTAAAGGTGTTAATTTCTGGAAGAACAAAATATTCAGCAAAAGCACCGCTTGTGTGGTAACCCACACCTCTGGTGTTAGGACATAGATGTCTAAATCCATTGCGACAGTGGCGGCAATGACCGCATGTGAGATGTCCTTCTCCACTAACGCGATCACCGGTTTTGATGGTTTTTACATTCTTTCCAACAGCTTCGACAATACCTACAAATTCATGACCCACTATAAGAGGCACAGGCACTGTTTTTTGCGCCCAGCTGTCCCATTTATAGATGTGTAGATCGGTGCCGCAAATAGCAGATTTTGTAATTTTGATGAGCACTTCATTTTCATGATAACTTGGCATGGGAACATCTTCCATCCAGAGACCAACTTGCGCTTTACTTTTAACCAGAGCTTTCATGCACGACCTCGTTTAAAATGAGGTTTTATTATAAAGGAGAATATATACAGAACGCAATCGAAAAATTGGTTTTTTAACTGCGTCGGCTCTGCATCAAAATTTTTATCTTCACTCATGCCTTGCCGAAGGCAATGGTCATTCGCTCCAGATAAAAAATTTTAAGCAGCCTCCTTGTCAAAATGTCAACTTTTCAATCACGTTCTGTATAGTAAAACTCCAAGTTCTTTTCCAACTTCTTCAAAGGCTTTAATGGCCATATCCAAATCTTGCCTGCTGTGTGCTGCTGAAATTTGAGTGCGGATGCGCGCTTTACCTTGAGGAACAACCGGATAAGAAAAGCTAACGACATAAATGCCCTTTTCTACCATTTTACGCTCAAACTGTTTGGCCAGCGCTGCATCATGAAGCATCACCGGAATGATGGGGTGAGAGCCCGGCACCAATTCAAATCCCAAAGCTTGAATCTTTTCTCTAAAGTAGCTGCTGTTTTGATGCAGTTTTTGTCTTAACTGATCTTGGCTTTGCATCATCTCAACCACTTTTAAAGAGGCAGATACAATAGAGGGTGCGACGGCATTTGAAAATAGATAAGGGCGTGAGCGCTGGCGCAATAGTTCAATAATTTCCTTCTTGCCGCTTGTATAGCCTCCCGATGCGCCCCCTAAAGCCTTTCCAAGAGTTCCTGTTAAGATGTCAATCCGGCCCATCACACCGCAATATTCCGGTGTGCCTTTTCCTTTTTCTCCCATAAATCCTGTGGCATGGCAATCATCGACCATCACAAGCGCTCCATAGCGATCGGCTAGATCACAAATGCCTTTTAAGTTGGCGATGATGCCGTCCATCGAAAAAACACCATCTGTAGCAATAAGTTTAAATCGACATCCAGAGGCGTTTTTAAGTTGCATTTCAAGGTCCTGCATATCATTATTGGCATAGCGAAAGCGCTGCGCCTTGCATAGACGCACACCATCGATGATGCTGGCGTGGTTGAGCTGGTCGCTGATAATGCCATCTTCTGGCCCCAAAATAGTTTCAAAAAGGCCTCCATTAGCATCAAAGCAAGAGGGGTATAGGATAGTGGATTCTGTTTCTAAAAATTGGCTGATTTTTTCTTCCAGCTGGGTGTGAATGGTTTGAGTGCCGCAGATAAAGCGCACAGAGGCCATGCCATAGCCAAATTGGGATAAACCTTTTTGAGCGGCTTCAACAATATCGGGATGGTTAGCAAGCCCGAGGTAATTGTTTGCACAGAAGTTGATCAATTTTTTTCCGTTGTCGAGTTGAATATGGGCATCTTGTGAAGAGGCGATACGGTAAACATCTTTGTAGAGGCTTTGCTCTTTGATCTTCTGGATTTCTTTTTGAATATGGGCAAGAAAAGATTGTTTCATAAGGTGAGGTCCTTTTTTTTGTATAAACAGTTTTTATTTTATCGCTCTTAGGGATAAAATGGAAGGGGATTTGAAGGATTCCGCTGGGATTTCTCTGGGAATCTTAATTAAATATTAATCTTTATAAGGTATTCTTCATGAAGTTATTAGCTCGACTTTGTACAATTTTAAGGAATCGCTACGCGATTCTTAATTGCGCCCGGCATGGGTAATAACTAGTCGGTGAGAATCCGATCATAGCCCT
>CALBHK010000518.1 GCA_937894565.1 uncultured Chlamydiae bacterium | reverse complement strand
TGGTAAAATCATCGAAATTAAGATCAAGATCATCCACACGGCCGTTTAATTTTGCTGCAAAATAATAGCGCAAATATTCAGGATTCAAATGGTCTAAATAGCTGCGGGCCTCTATAAAAGTTCCCCGCGATTTAGACATTTTTTGGCCATTAACCGTTAAAAATCCATGAGTGTATATGGCCGTGGGCAATCTATGACCACTAGCAGACAACATGGCTGGCCAGAATAAGGCGTGGAAATACATAATGTCCTTGCCTACAAAATGATACAGCTCGGTTTGTGAATCTTTATTCCAAAAGGCATCAAAGGATAAGCCCTTTAAGTCGCAATATTTTTTAAAACTCGCCATATATCCAATAGGAGCATCTAACCAGACGTAAAAATATTTATCAGCAAGGCCAGGAATTGGAAAACCAAAATAGGGTGCATCCCGAGAAATGTCCCAGGGTTTTAAACCGGCCTCAAACCATTCTTGTAGCTTATTACTGACTTCTACTTGCAAATGACCATTTTTAGTCCACTCTCTAAGCAAGCCTTCATAACGCGGCAGGTCAAAAAAGTAATGTTCAGACTCTTTCTCAACAGGAGTAGCCCCTGAAACCACCGATACGGCATCTATCAAATCCGTTGGCGAATAGGTAGCCCCACAGGCCTCACAGTTGTCGCCGTATTGATCAGAAGCCTTACATTTAGGGCAGATGCCTTTAACGTATCGGTCCGGAAGAAATAAATTTTTCACAGGATCGAACAATTGCTTGATGGTTTTTTTCAAAATAGCGCCCTGCTCTTGCAAGCGCTGGTAAATCAATTCAGAAAAAGCCTGATTTTCAGGGGAATGCGTGCTGTGGTAATAATCATAATCAACACTAAAGGCTTGAAAATCACGCAGGTGACTTTCTTTAATCTGCTCAATCAAGGCCTCAGGGGTGATCTGCATTTGTTCGGCTTTGAGCATAATGGGCGTACCATGGGCATCATCACCGCAAACCGCTATGCATTCAATGCCTAGCATCTTGTGGGTTCGTACCCAAATATCAGTCTGTATATGTTCCACCAAATGCCCTAGGTGTAAATGTCCATTAGCATAAGGTAGGGCACTGGTTACCAGCATTTTTCGTTCTAAATTTGTCAATTTATTATACTCAATAAGATAAAATATAATCCTAAGTTTCTTTACTTTTTAGAAAAGAGAGGAATAACCTTATTAAATACAGTTATCCTGCGCATCCTGCCGCCCAAAGGGCGATCCTGCCTATCCTGTTATTCTTTTCTTCTTCTGTTCTTCTTTTTCTGTCATGTTTTGTGGGATTCATCCTATTTTCTTTTTATTTTTATCCTGTTATTCTCTCTTTTATCCAACCAACATAACAAAAGGAAATGGCCATGACTAGTCAACAAACACTCTCTATTATCAAACCTGATGCGGTAGGCAAAAACCACATTGGTGAGATTATTGCCAGATTTGAAAAAAAGGGATTAAAAATTACAGCAGCAAAAATGAAACATCTCACAAAAGAAGAAGCTGAAGGTTTTTACGCTGTGCATAAAGCGCGTCCTTTTTTTAATGATCTGGTTTCTTTCATGATTACAGGTCCTGTATTGATCATGGTTCTAGAGGGTAAAGATGCTGTGGCGCTTAACAGAGAAATTATGGGGGCAACTAATCCTAAAGAAGCAACTCCTGGTACTATTAGGGCTGATTTTGCAAAAAATATTGAAGAAAATGCAGTGCATGGATCAGATTCTGAAGAAAATGCACACACTGAAATTCACTATTTTTTTAAGAATGGAGAAGTTTTCCGTCGTACGCGTTAATCGTTCAATGTTTGTCTACATTGATAATTATGATTCTTTTACATACAACAGCGTCGCTCTCTTGCGAGAGTGCGGCGCGCGGGTTGTTGTCTTTAGAAATGATCAGATCAGTATAAATGAATTAAGAGAGCTCTCATTTGATGCTCTGGTGATAGGGCCTGGACCGAAATGCCCCAAAGAAGCGGGGATTTCAATGGAGGCTATTGAGTGTTTTTATCAAAAAATTCCCATTTTAGGAATATGTTTGGGGCATCAATGTCTAGGGCAGTTTTTTGGAGGCAACATTGTGAGAGCTAAAAAACCCTCTCATGGGATGTCTGCAGATGTTCAACACGTTCAAAAGGGCATTTTTTCCGAAATCCCTACTCCATTTAAGGCTGGATTATATAATTCTTTGGTCGTGGAAGGTTCTAATTTAGAAGTTGTAGCGCTTTCAAATCAGGGAGAGGTCATGGGGCTTGCACATGCTTTTTATCCTATTTTTGGAGTGCAATTTCATCCCGAATCTATTATTTCAGAATGGGGAAGAGAAATTTTTCAAAACTTCATGCGTTTGACTATTGCAAGAAAATATGGATAGAGTTATAGTCTTTCTGAAAACGCAAATGAAGTATGGCCTGCTGGGGTGTAGCCAAGTGGTAAGGCAGCGGTTTTTGGTACCGCCATTCGGAGGTTCGAACCCTTCCACCCCAACATTTATTTTAGGAGTTAACCTATATTGAGTGCTTTATTGAGTGGTGAAAAAGAGCTTGAGAAAAAAGATTTCATCTTGTTTTCAGGATCTTCTCATCCAACTCTTGCTCAAGAAATAGGGGAGCAATTGGGAATTTCGCTTGGAAGAGTGAAGTTAATGCGTTTTCCGGATGGCGAGGTGAGTGTTGAGATTCAAGAGAGCGTGCGCGGTAAGCATGTGTTTATTGTTCAATCGATAGTGCACGACCCCGATCGTCATCTGATGGAGCTTTTAGTGATGGTGGATGCCGCTAGGCGTGCTTCTGCTAAAAGTGTTGTAGCAGTGATCTCTTATTTCGGATACTGCCGACAAGATAGAAAAGATAAGCCCAGAGTGCCGATTACGGCAAAACTAGTGGCGAACTTACTAGAAAAAGCGGGTGTGGATAGAGTTCTCACAATGGATCTCCATACACTGCAAGTGGAAGGTTTTTTTGATGTTCCTGTGGATAACCTTAGAGCAATCTCTAAATTGATTTCTGCAGTAAAACTGGAAGTGCCGCATAATTTATGTGTGGTAGCACCAGATATAGGGAGCGTGAAGTTAGCCAGAAAATATGCTGGTGAGCTTGATGCAGACTTTGCGATTGTCGATAAAATTCGTTGCAGTAGTACACAAGTAACAGTTGCAACGGTGGTCGGCTCCGTAGAGGGTAAAGATGTCCTTCTCGCTGACGATATGTGCTCTACAGGAGCTACATTAGTGTCAGCAGCGAAAGCATGCCAAGAGAAAGGAGCTCGAAGAGTATTTGCGCTTGTCACACACGCAGTATTCGTCGGGAAAGCGGTCGATCTTATTATGGATAGCCCTATCCAGAGGATGTGGATAACAAATTCCATTCCCCTTTCTGATCGGCTTAAAGGGATGACAAAATTGTCCGTTGTCTCTGTTGCCTCTCTCTTCTCTAATGCCATTGGGTGCATTCTTTCTTCTGGATCTATCTCCTCCTTATAACAAGCGTTTGTAAAAATATTTATTTAATTTCCCTATGGAGGGTACATGAAACTAACTATTGCCGATAGATCGGCTGAAAAGAAACGCGATTCGCGTCGATTGAGAAGAGAGGGCAATATTCCTGCCATCATCTATCAAAATCAGTCTGCCGGTGAGATGGTGTCTATTCCGACAGCCGAATTTCAAACAGTGCTACGTCAAATACAAAAAGGACATTTGTCCACAACAATTTTTGAATTGACTGATAGTAATGGAAAAATTCGAAAAGCTATCATTAAAGAAATTCAATATCATCCCACCACTTATGCTGTGATGCATATGGACTTTGCGCAATTGCAAGATTCTAATCTTGTGAAAATCAAGGTGCCCATTGAAATTATAGGGGCTGCGCTTTGTAAAGGGGTTAAGGAAGGCGGAGTAGTCAGGGTTGTTATTCGTAATGCGGAAGTGAGCTGCTTGCCAGAAAATATTCCAGCATTTTTGGAATTAGATATCTCCTCTCTTGGAATGCGCGATAAAAAACGTTTATCCGATATTCAGTTCCCAGAAGGTGTCACACCCAGAAAAGCGCTGAATGAAGTTGTTGTTGTGATTGTAAAACGTTAAAAAGCATGGAAGAGATTGTTCTTGTCGGACTGGGTAACCCAGGAGAAAAATATGAAGGGACCCGCCATAATGTGGGCTTTGAGGTTTTAAGAAAGCTAGCGCAGAGATTTCATGTTCAATGGCGGCATGAAGGGCGTTGTAATGCCTATGTGGCTAAAACTAAAGCTTTAGGTGCCGTTTGGCATTTACTTTGCCCGCAAACCTTCATGAATTTAAGTGGACAAGCTCTTGCAAGATACCTTTCTTTTCATCACATACCGAAGGAAAGAGTAGTTGTGGTTTCAGATGATGTGAATATTCCGTTCAATACGTTGCGTATGCGTAAAGAGGGGAGTGCCGGTGGTCATAATGGCCTTAAAGATATTGAAAGAGTTTTAGGCAGGCAATATATCCGCTTACGAGTGGGAGTGGGATCTCCTAAAGAGAGCGCCAAAGAGAATAATCATCTTCCATTGCCATTGGAGGATTATGTTTTGAAGCGTTTTACTTTTGAAGAGCAGCGTGTACTGCCCTCTTTAATTGAGCGAGCTGTGGAATGCCTGATTCTTTTACCGGTGGATGAGATAGAAACAATTATGAGTAAAGAAAAAAATATAACGAAGTCCTTAAAAGGGACAGGAGAAAAGTAATGAGTCAAAAAAAACATAGGCTTTATGAGGGGATGTTCATTATTAGCGCTTCGCTAACAGATGCTGCTCGTCAAAAAGCTGTTGATCGCATTACCGAGGGTGTTACAGGCTTCGGGGGTGAGATTATTAAAATGCATGATATGGGGCGTAAGCGTCTTGCGTATTCTATTGATAGCAATAAAGGGGATGGCAGACGCTATAGAGATGGACACTATCTTCTGGTTTATTTTAATGCAGAACCTTCTGCTATTGAAAAATTATGGCAGGAATATCGCCATCACGAAGATCTACTTAGATTCATCACTCTCAGTGCAGAATCTGTAATGGAAGAACTTGTATTTAAGTCAATCGGTGAAGAATAAAGGTGGTTTTATCATGTCTATGAAAAAAAATAGCAAAAAGGGCAAGCCTTGTCCTTTTACAGCAGCGGGCATTCAAACAATCGACTATAAAGATGTCGAGACGCTCAAGAATTTTATTACTGAACGAGGAAAAATTTTACCTCGTCGAATTACTGGAGTTTCTGCAAGCCATCAGCGTGAGCTGACCTTGGCAATTAAACGTGCGCGCTACATGGCTCTTTTGCCATTTGATGCGGACCGCACATAAACGAGAATAACTCAAGGAGAGTCTATGGCTACAAAGTTATTATTGATTGAAGATGTGATTCATTTGGGCAAGAGCGGGGATCTCGTTTCTGTAAAAACAGGGTTTGCGCGCAACTATTTAGTGCCTCAAGGACTTGCTCTTCCTGTGACTAAAAGCACAGAAAAAATGAGAGAGCGTTTACAGAGCAAACGTTCTGAACAAGCTGCTGTGGATCTTAAATCTTCGCAAGAGATTGCTCATAAATTAGAAGGTCTTGTCATTACGATTGAAGTGAAGGTGGATCCGGATGGAAACATGTATGGATCTGTTTCAGAACAAGAACTTCTGCGTAAAATTCATGAGACGACTGGAGTCGAACTATCTAAACAAAATATAGATCTTAAACATCCTATTAAAGAAACAGGTGTAAAAACTGTGACAATTCTTCTTAAAGAAGGTGTAAAGGTTGATATTCAAGTAAAAGTTTTGGCTGAAGCGTAATATCTGAGCAGTTTCGAAGTATTCAGGGCAACGCCCTGAAATATAAAAGCCTAGGGCACCGCCCTAGGTGATAATGAAAAAACATTACAGGCTGTAGGCCTGAGTTATAGTAAAAAGACGCTCAATGTTTACCATAACTCAGGCTTACAGCCTGAGATTTTTTTTTATAACCTACCTAGTGTTTAATTGCATAAATAAGTAGCCATATTTTTAGCGTATTTTTTTGTAAATTGCAAAAGCAGAAAACATGACATACATATTTGTAGGCTCGTTTTCTGTTTTTGCAAGATACGGAAAAAGCCGCAAAAATATGACTGCTTATTTATGCAATTAGATACTAGTACACCATCGCATTTAAATTATCTGGTAGATGTACCTGGATTTTTTCGTCGATTGCCTTGCCATCCTGCCGAGATCATACTCGGGTGAGTAGGCGAGGCAGTGGCAATGGCAAGAGGCGGAAAAAGACAGGTGCAGATATCAGATAATTTAAATGCGATGGTGTACTAGGGCAATGCCCTAGGCTTTTATATTTCAGGGCGTTGCCCTGTACACTTCAAACACAGATAGAAATAGTAAAGATAACAGGGATAAATAATAACCTTAAATTTTATGATTTTTTTTTCACCTGCAAAAGTCAATCTTTTCTTGCGTGTACTGGATAAACGCTCTGATGGTTATCACGAGCTCTATACTTGCATGCAAGCAGTCAATCTTTTTGATGAGCTCACGATCAAAGTGAGCCATGATCAAGATACGCTTTTTATTTCTGATCCTAGCTTACCTGTTGATGGTAGCAATCTCATTCTAAAGGCCACTGCTCTTTTTCGAAAAAAAACAGGCTTGAAAACCTATTTTGAAATTAATTGTTTAAAGCGCATTCCTCATCAAGCAGGTTTTGGAGGGGGAAGCAGCAACGCTTCTACGACCTTATTCGCTTGTAATCAATTGACAGGATTAAATATTTCTAATCATGAGTTGCAAGCCTGGTCAGCGGAGCTGGGTAGTGATTGTCCCTTTTTTTTCTCCACCGGTTCTGCTCTTTGTAAAGGTCGTGGAGAGATTGTAGAGAATATTCCCGTCTGCTTAAAAGAAGAGATTTATATTTGTAAACCACAAGAATCTTTGTCTACTGCTGCTGTGTTTCATGCGCATATAAGAGATGAGCAACAGGAGGGTTTGGATTGCTTATTTATTAATGATTTAGAAAAAGCCGCTTTTTTAATTTGTCCAGAACTGGAGAATTATAAGCGTGGATTGCAAAACCATTTTAAAGATGTTGTGATGAGTGGTTCTGGAACGGGATTTATATGTAGAGGTGGAAGGGGCGAGGGCGTTGCAGTTTGTCCTATCTTAAGAAAGGAAGATGGCTGGTACTCTCTATAGTAGACCTCTTTCGAATTGGTATTATTTGTTTACAAGATTGTCATATCTAGTGTTAATGATATCCAGAATTTTTTTAAGATTTTGACCTGTTTCAATATATCTTTTAAATTTCTTTTTCTGCTTCATGCCATCTTTGAGATTTTTAACAATGAGTTCTATTTCATACTTTTCTATTAAATTTTCTACACATAAAACAGGGCCGGAAGAAGGCGCAGTGATATTTTCTACAATTCGATTTTCTTTTTCCTCCAATATAATCTGTTTTTCATCTGATTTCTCTATATCGTCAGTTGTTTTTGGTTGAATAAAAAGTTGAAGGCGATCAATTGCTTTTGTTATTTTTTTGCAATATTTTCGATAAGTTTGTGCCTCTGTTTCACTAACAATCTGAATTTTCTCTGCATAGACCCTTCGTAAGGATCTAAGCGCTTTACAGGCTACTGTAGCAGCTATTTTTGAGTTTTCATCTGTTTTTTGAGTTTCGCAAAAACGATGTACGCCTTTAAAAATATCTCGAAGATGGTGAATGCAACCAGATGGTCTTGATGTGCTTTGCATCCACCCATTGACATCAATTTCAATATGAGATTTTTCTATACGAATTTTGCTTCCTTCAGGACTTAAATAGAGGGCCCCAAGAGAAAAAATGGTAAGAAGAGGATCTAAGTGTATATTTTTATTCAAAGGGGAATCGAATGATTTAGGGATTGAATTAGAAAAGCCTAAAGTATTAGCGATTCCTGTCCCAAATTCAATAATTTGCATTCCTTTTACCAGGTAATCTTTACTCTGTATCAAATAATTCATATCCTTCTCCCACCTTTACTCTTCTTGAATAAATACTCTACTTTAGACATAATTTCAACATATGCTAAAAAACTCTCTTTTCTTTTTTGTTTCTTTGCTTCTTGTTGCCTTTGGCCAACAAACCTGGGTCTGGCAGTTTGGGCTTCTTGCAGCTTTAGGTGGGTTTGCCCTTTTTTGGATGATCACTGTGAATCAAACGAGTGGCAAAGCGAGGTTTTGGACAGCAACGCTTTGGTTTACTCTTATTCAGATCATCCAACTCTCCTGGACACTTTCGCATCTCTATTTTTACATGCTTGCTGTGTATTTAATCGTTTGCCTTCTTTATGGTCTGCAATTTGGTCTTTTGAGTTATTTTATAGAAAGCAAAAGAATAAAATCTATTATCAACTTGTTTGGTTTTAGTGGTTTATGGGTTTTCTTAGAATGGACACGCCTCTTTTTTCTTCCTAAACTCTCATGGAATCCCGCTGGGATTGCTTTAGCTACAACAACGGCTGGCGCTCAGTTGGCAACTGTTGGCGGAGTCTTTCTTCTTTCCTTTGTTGTTATATTGATGAACTTGTTTTTATTGCGTTATCTTGTAGAGAGAAAGCGCGTTAATTATTTAGCTTATACTGCAGTCTGTTTGTTTCCATTTGTCTTTGGATGGATGCAAATACATAGGCATTCTCAAGAGATTCAATACAGTGCAACAATCCCAGTGCTCTTAGTGCAAACAGGAACGGACGTGGTTGAAAAAGTGCGCTTTAATTCTTTGGAAGCTTATAGGCGTTTTGCCATGGAAGAGTGGAAAAAGATCATTTTGCTTATTAAGGCTGCTAATCATCCGTTAGAGCTAGTCGTATTACCAGAAAATGCCCTGCCTTTTAGTGCCTACCAAGCCGCCTATCCTTTTGAAGAGGTGACAGCGTTTTTCATCCAACATTTTAATAGTAGCGATCTTTCTAAACTACCTTCTCTTTATCCTCATTTAGGAGTGGTAGTAGAGGGAAAAACGTATGTAAATAATGCCTATTTTGCTCAAGCTGCTGCTAATATTTTTAATGCCAATTTAATTGTGGGGATGGAAGATCGCGATAATGTTGGGCAAGAGGTCAAACATTACAGCGCAGCTCTTCTTTTTCAGCCTGTGAATTCTCCCTTTCAGCGCTATTCTAAGCGCATTTTAGTGCCGATGGGGGAGTATATTCCCTTTGATTGGTGCCAGGAGCTTTGTAAACAGTATGGAATCTATGGTTCTTTTACTCCGGGAGATCAGTCAAATCTTCTTTACACACGCAACCATGCCATAGGTGTTTCTATTTGTTATGAAGAGACTTTTGGTAATTTGATGCGGCAAAGCAGACAAAATGGGGCGCAATTGCATGCTAATCTAACCAATGATGGCTGGTATCCGCATTCGCATCTGCCTGAACTGCACTTGGAACATGGACGCTTAAGAGCGATTGAACAGGGAATTCCCATGGTGCGTGCTTGCAATACGGGGGTAACGTGTGCAGTGGATAGTTTGGGGCGCACGATAGATGAGTTGAAGCAAGCAGATGGTTCTATAGAAGAAGAGGTAGGAGCGTTGCAAGTGTCTGTGCCTATGTATCGCTACGATACCCCTTATACAGAACATGGAGATGCGCTTGTCCTAGCTTTATCTGGCTTTTCTATTTTAGGATGTTTAATTCCTCATTTTTTAAGAGCTTCACGCGAATAGTTGCTATAAATCCCTGATTTATCATAAGATACCTGTCGATATTAATAAATATAGACATGACTTTGGATCCCTTATTAAAAGTTAAAAAAAGAGCTCAGCGCACTCTAGCCTGTTCCGTTGCCTTTTCAGGTATTGGAATTCATACAGGAGAGCAAGTGTCCCTTGTCCTGCACCCAGCAGATGTGGGAAGCGGGATTCAATTTTTGAGAAACGATCTTCCTTCTGCCCCCAGGATTCCTGCCACTATTGAATATGTACGTCCGTCTGAACGTTGTACAACGATCAGTTTGGGGGAAGCTTCTGTTTGTACAGTTGAACATCTACTTTCTGCGTTAAGAGCTTATGAAGTGGATAATGTTCTTGTAGAAATGAATGCAGCAGAGCCGCCTGTTGGAGATGGGAGTGCCCTGCCTTTCGTGCAGTTGATTGAAAAGGCGGGGATAGTAGAACAAAATGCTGACCAGCCGATTTTTTACATTCAAAAACCCATCTATTATTCCAATGGAAATGTGCATATTGTGGGTTTGCCTTCCGATCAACTTAAAATTTCCTATACTTTAAGTTATCCAAAGAATTCTGTTTTAAAGGCTCAATACCATTCTATTGTGCTGACCCCCGAATCTTATAAGCAAGAGATTGCTCCTTGCCGCACCTTTTCGTTATATGAAGAAATTTCTTATTTAATGGAGCAGGGGTTAATTAGGGGCGGAAGTCTATCTAATGCGATTGTGATTAAAGGGGACGCTATTTTTAGCCATGGCGGTTTGCGCTTTCCCGATGAGATGGTGCGGCATAAGATGCTGGATTTAATTGGGGACCTTTCTATGGTGGGATTTGCTTTTGTAGGCCACTTAATTGCTATTTGTTCGGGGCATGCAGCCCATTATGCTTTTGCTAAAGAGTTATTTAACCATTTTATGACCCTAGAAACTGCCGTTTCTAAGGTAACGGAGAATCAGCCATGACGCTTCAAAATTTAAAAGAGAAAAAAATGTTAAATGTAACAGAGATTGCCTCTATTCTTCCTCACCGCTACCCATTTCTTTTTGTCGATAAAATTTTAGAGATTAATTTTGAAGAAGGTTTTATTGTAGGACAAAAAAACTTAAGCTTTAATGAAACATTTTTTCAAGGACATTTTCCGGGAGCGCCGATTATGCCGGGAGTACTGATTATAGAAGCTCTGGCCCAAACAGGTGCGGTTTTTATTGCCTTAAGAGGTTTTGAGAATAAGACTGCTGTTTTATTAAGTGTGAATCACGCAAAATTCCGTCATCCAGTTAAGCCGGGAGATGTGCTTGAATTGCGTTGCTATGAAGCGCTATTGAATGCGCGCGGTGGTAAATTTAAGGCGCAAGCTTTTGTGGAAGGGCAGATTGCTGCAGAAGCGGAAATTGGATTTGCTCTCGTGGATAAGGAATTGATATAAGAACCTGTTTAAAGTCTTCGAATTACCCAGATTCGAATTCTTTTCACCCAGGAAGCTGTATAATAGCCT
>CALBHK010000517.1 GCA_937894565.1 uncultured Chlamydiae bacterium | reverse complement strand
GAATGGGTTAGGTATCGCAGCCTGAAGGGCTGCAAGAGTTAGCCTGATGCGTATGCCTGCCCATCCTGTCATTCTTTCTGTTCTGCTATTATGTTAGATCTTGCAGCTCGCGGTAGTTGATCTTGCCCGTTCCCATCATAGGAATCTCATTCAAATGAGTGGCATGCGTAATCTTAACCAAATTAGAAAACCCCATTTTGTTTAAAACTTCATTCATCTCGTGTGCAGATAATTTAAAAACAGAAAAAGCATGAATTTCTGGTTTTTGCTCCCCACCCTCTTTACTCTCTTTTGCGCAGACAACTAAAGAATACTCATCTTCAACTAGCCCCCACGCCTCTTTAACAGCCGCTTCCATTAAAGCATGTTCGATAGAGGAGAGGCTAATCATCTCTCCCCCTATCTTGACAAAGCGTTTTAATCTGCCGGAAATGGTTAAATTACCCTTTACATCCAAAAACCCTAAATCGCCTGTATTATACCACTGTTTGCCTTCAAATGTAACAAAAGGAGAGGCTTGCTCTTTATTTAAATAACCAACAAATACATTGGGACCACGCACAAGAATTGTGCCCACCTCATCAAGCGGCAATTTCTCTTTTGTTTCAGGATGCATAATAGCCAATTCCACGCCCTCTATTGGAAGTCCTACACCTTGTTTCGGGTCTCCTGATTTATTAATGGTTATTGCAGGAGAGCACTCCGTAATACCATACCCCTCTACTACCGCATTCTTTTTTCCTAGCTTTTTTAAACTCTCAAAGAGCTCTTTCGGCGCTTTCTCAGCCCCCGTAACAACCACACGCAAAGAAGAGAGTTCTCCTTCTTTAGCTGCGGCAAATAATTTACGAAGAAAGGTCGGTGCTCCGCAAATAAGCGATACTTTCCATTTTTCTACAGCTTTTACCAGTTTAATCCCATCAGTGGGATTTGGTTCATAAGCCGTCTTTAATCCCGCTAAAATACCCATTAAAGAGGTTACAGTAAATCCAAAAGAGTGAAAAGGAGGTAAAATAGAGAGCAGACCATCGTCTTTATAAAAATCTAAGAGCTTCATAGCTGATCGTTGATTAGACAAAATATTATAGTAAGAAAGGGGTACCCCTTTGGGGTGATTTTCGGTTCCACTTGTAAAAAGAATCACAGCGTGATCTTGGGGCTTCAAAGTGTTTAGGGAAAATATTTTCATAAGCTGCTTAGGCGATAAGTAAGATCGATAATAAGCTTGAAATAGATCTCTAATGCGAATTTCACTTCTTAACTCTTCAAGCATCACCATAATACCATCCAATGGCGTGGTATCTACATTCACTAAACGATTAATAAACTTCCAGGCTGTCAATACGTGTTGAAGCTCAGTACTTTCCTTTACAGACTGAAGGTGGCGCGGCCCCAGCGTCCAGTTAATCATGACAGGAACCTTGCCAGCCATCTGGACAGCTAAAATCAGCATACTGGCAACAGCACTGGAAGGCAGCATGATTCCAATTTGTTTACCCGGCATTTTTTTAATGCATTGAGCCAAAAGTAGCACGCGGAATTTAAGTTTTTTATAACGCATGACACCCACTGCTTCATCCGCTAGAGCCACTGCATTTCCCATTGTTGAACAGATATTTAAAAAAGCTTCTGGAATCGTTTCGCCTTGGGCTATGAAAGCTTTTTCATGAGGGCGTTTTTCAAACCATCCTTTTGTAGATATCTCTTTAGGCGTTTCGTTTTCATAATCAATTTGCCCAGCCGCAATCCCCATCACTCTGCCCACACTCGTAAGCTCTTTAACTGGCACACCTGCAACACTGCACGTTGATTCCAAGAAAAAGACCAATTCCCCCAAATCCAAGGAATCTAAACCAAGCTCTGCAAGACTTTGCTCCGGTCTGATTTCTGCGACCGGGCTGTCCAGCATTTCTGCTATTTTTTGCTTAACTAAATTTTGAATAGAATCGGGAATAGAATGAATATCATAATCAAGGGCTTTGGTTTTGTTTATTGGCTCCCTCACTTGATGCTTCCAAAAAGCAAAAGAGACTTGAGTTAAAGGCTCTCCCTTTCCATTTTCCGGTGCATTGTAAAAACGCTCTAAATAACGATTGAACTCCATACGAGAGGCATGATAGGGGAAATCTGGTGCGGGCAAAGAGAATTCTAAATGAATTTCGCGGCGTGGAGCAAAGAAGATAAAATTTTTAAGTAAAATCCATAAAGACTCTTTTAATAAAGGCCCAATTTTTGGAGTTTCATAGCTATAAGCTTTTGTAAAGATACTCCCCCATATCCCCCTGCTTCTGACCAAAACCAGTTTTCCTTTTTTTGTTTTCTGCAAAATTGTATGCACTCCGGAAGCTCCACCCAAAGTCTCTTTTCCATCCACTGTACAGCGACCGGATGGATAGATAAGAAAATTCTCGCCCCTATCTAGGCCTGCAGCTACCTCATTTAAGACATCCATACTTTTTGATTTCTTTAAACTATTAGAGGCACTCTCATTGTCTGGAACTGCTAATGCATTAATAAAGCGCATAAACCCATGCACAAAAGGCAAATAAAAGACGCCATCAGTCACCAAAGGTCTCAACGGAAAATCTTTATAAGCTGTAAAAGCAATAAAGGCTGGATCTGTAAAAAATGCCGGATGGTTAGGAATAAAAAGAACTCCCCCCTGCTTATTTTTTAAAGCCTCTTTAACTTCTTCATATCCTGTAACTTTAATACGATAACGCAATCTAAATAATAAACGCAAAATAGAGAGCAAAAAGTTAACAATAAAATTTCTCATAAATACCTTTAGGGGAAGTTTAATTTTTTAAAAACCGGTTATACCGTTCTAAAAACAGATCGAATAAATTCTTAGAACTTTCAAAGCTTAAACGCTCTCTCGCTTGACCCAAGGAAAGCCAGCAGTAATCAATCGTCTCGCCCTCTTGAAGTTTCATATCGCCATGCACCTTAGCTATGTAATAATCCACTTGCTTCTCTATTTTTTTATCGCCTACATAGTAAGTATATTGCATATTTAAAGGCATAATATCCAAAAACTCTGTAATTAAAAGCCCGGTTTCTTCATTTAACTCGCGCTCTGCTGTTTCGTGCGGACTCTCTTTGGGGAGCGCGTGTCCCTTTGGGAATTCCCAAAATCCTTCCACGCGCTGCACGACTAATACCAACCAATTTTCTCCCTCTTGTTTGAGGGAAATCACTCCATAACCTCTCTCTAAGGCATTATTCATTGTATTTCTTGAGCACAATGGTCGCATTATGCCCTCCAAAGCCAAAAGAATTAGAAATAGCTATTTGCGGGTTGCAGTGCTGCTGCTGCTTAGGAATAAAAAAGTCCATCTCTTCTTCCGGATTTTCAAGATTGATTGTGGGATGAATGGTTCCTGTATAAATTCCCATAGCGGTTGCCACCGCCTCTAATCCACCAGCTCCCCCCAGAGCATGACCAATCATTGATTTTGTGGCATTAATAGCTATTTTTTCTCGACTAGAAAAAATCTCTTTAATAGCCCGCAATTCCGCCATATCGCCAAGAGGAGTAGAAGTGGCATGGCAATTAATAAGATCAACCTCTTGCTCTCTAATGCCTGCATCATTTAATGCGTGTTGAATGCAAAGCCTAATACCTAGACCCTCAGGATGAGGTTCAGTCATGTGGTAAGCATCACAAGAGATGCCCCCTCCTATTAGTTCTGCATAAATAGGGGCTCCTCTCTCTAGTGCGTGATCTAAGGATTCCAAAACTAAAACCCCAGCTCCTTCTCCCATGACAAAACCATCTCGAGTTTTATCAAAAGGCCTAGAAGCTTGGCTAGGGTGCTCATTACGGGAAGAGAGCGCTCTGCACTGAATAAAGCCCGCTAAACCGATGGGTGTGATGGGAGCTTCAGCTCCTCCGCAGATCATTAAGTCGGCTTCATTGTTTCTAATATGATTCAATGCGGCAATGATGGCATTATTACCCGTTGCACAAGCTGTGGAAATAGAATAATTTGGCCCCATGAATCCCAAATCAATAGCCAGCAATCCCCCTGCCATATTGGTCAAAACATAGGGGATAAAAAAAGGAGAGATTTTTTTATAACCATTTGCGTGTAATTGAACAGAGCTCTCATAGAAATTAGTCAATCCGCTCATGCCAACGCCGATTGTGATCCCACAACGGCTACGGTCTAAAGCGCTTAAATCTTTTAAATTAAAGCCGGCATGCTCCATCGCTTTTTTTCCAGATAGGATGGCGTAAGCAATAAAAGGATCAATACGGCGAGCTTGTTTTTTTTCAATGTAGTCAAGCGGATCAAATCCTTTGATTTCTCCGGCAAACTGCGTAGGCAGACCCCCCACTTCAAATTTTTCTATTTTAGAAATGCCGCTCTCTCCTTTTAATAAAGAAGAATAGAAGGCATCTACTTCATTGCCAAAACAGCTGACAACGCCCATGCCTGTGATGACTACGCGACGTTTATTTTGAGCCTTCATGCTTCTCCCCTTTATTAGACTTCTTTCAAAACTGCATTTACCTGCTAAAATTGCCCTTTTTGGCAACTTTATTGTTAAATTTTTCGGCCATATGCTTGCATATGGCCTCTAAATTTATCAACAAATTTGCTCAAAAATCATCAATTTTTTCAGGCAAAGCCAGTTTCGAAGGAAGTCTATTGATTGGCACATCGACAAGCGTGCCCGCCTTCCACACATTTTCAATGGCATACAGCTCGCGCATTTCGGATGTTAAAAGATGAACAATGATATTTCCAAAATCAATAGCTAACCAATTACCCGATGCTTTCCCTTCAAATTTGTAAGGTTTGACGTTGCATTGTTTTTCCATTTTTTCAACAATTTCATCTCCGATGGCATTAAGATGGCGTGTTACAGTTCCCTCAGCGATCACAAAATAATCTACAAAAGTAGAAATAGTGCTGACGTTAACTACAATAATATTCATTCCCTTCTTATCATCAATTGCTTGAGCAATGATCTCTAATTCTCTTTCTTCTTGCGTCTTCATTTCACAACCTTTGTTTTTAAGTCATAAGTATAGAGCATTCTCCTCTATGAATTCAAATACTTTTGAAGAAAGAAGGTGACGATACTCTAATTTCTGTTCAATTCGATGGCGAATGAGGGTAGAAGAGATCTCTAAATTCAATGTCTTTGTCTGTCCAATTTCTAAACAAGTGGTTACAAAAGGAGAGATATAAGGTACAATATGGTCTTTACTTAATCGTCTTCCTATAAGAGGCGGTGCTAAGCGTAAAATCTCTTCCGGCTCTTTCCAAAGGTGAAAATGGTCCAGAGCATCTTCTCCTAAAATCAATCGCAAAGAATACTCAGGGTAACGCTTCTTAATCTCTCTAAGCGTGTCTATTGTATAAGAAGTTCCCCCTCGTTCTCCCTCAATATCCAAAGCTTTTAAATAGGGATAGGGAACAAGTGCCAATTCTAACATACGCATGCGTAAAGCAAAAGAAGCTAAAGAACACTCCTTATTAAAAGGATGCTCTCTTACGGGAATCAGCCATACTTCATCCAGATCATGAATCTCCTTCATTTGAATAGCCATATTCAAATGCGCGAGATGAACAGGATTGAAGGTGCCGCCATATATTCCGATCACAGACATGTTTTTTACTCCTAAGAGAAAAAGCGAGAGTTAGCAAAAGAGAAAAAGAGTTAACCGCAGAGCCGCAAAGCACGCTGAGGAAACGCAGAGAAGTAATAACTTGCGGTATCTCTTATTTAAAGAATTAAAAAAAACAAAACCTAAAATATCCTCTGCGTTTGCTCTGCGTACTTTGCGGCTCTGCGGTTAACTCTTTTTCTCTCTGGTTACACCTTCCTCTCTCTCTTTCTTATCTCGCTTATCCTCATTTAATCTAAGATTTTCCACTTTCTTTGCAAACAGATTTTCCTTAATTCCCGATCAGGATTCACCCCAATCGGATAGTTGCATGCTTCCAGTGCGCTTAAATCATGCACACTATCTGTATAAACATAGCTCTCTTCTTCATTTTCACATTCAATCGCTTTCTGTTCTCCATCTATAATACGTAAAATGCCCACCATTCTGCCCTCTTTATCCAGATCATACTGTGTGCCGATGCTACAAGCGATTCCAAGATAATCAGCCACAGCTTCCACTAAAAATTCAGGGGAGGAAGAACAAAGTACTACCTTTTCTGCAGCCTTTTGCTTTTCCAATAAATAATCATATAGAGAAACATTGAGCACTTTAGGCACATAAATCGCAACCCACTCTTTGGACATTTCTGCAAAAAAATCTCTCTTCATTCCCTTAAAAAGAGCTTTAAAAGCGCGTTGATGAAGCGTTTTGATAGGGAGATTAAAATAGAGATGGGCAACATGAAAGATAAGAAATTGAACAACTTGAAAAAATGAAAAAACACCTCTTTTAAAGAGGTGTTTTCCAAATTCAAAGCTAAGATTAACGCGGACTAAGGTTTTATCCAAGTCCACGAGGTGCAGAGGTTTCATCCAATGCCTTTTTTAATCTCATCTATTTGCTCATCTAATTCAGCAATCGACTGATCAATTAAGTCTAAACGCTCACGCGCGGCATGCAAGCGATCGCGCGCTTCCATAGCCTGAACAAAATCTAAACCCGAAGAGCCAGCAAACTTTCTGCTCTCTTCAAACTCTTGCTTGTACTCTAAACGTCTTTGATGACGCTCTTGAAGCACTTGTTTTAAGTTATATAAGTTTTGACGCTGGTCATCAGAAAGAAGCAAAAGTCCTTGTTCGCGTTTTTCAATCAATAATTCATTTAAAGGATCGATATAGCGCAATAACTCTTTTTCTTCGGACTTTTTACGGGATAGAGCTTTCAGTTGATCGTGATAAAGGCGAATAGCTGTCTGCAACGCTTCAGGAGTGATGGATGCAATTTCATTGATAGTGGTTTCTATCGCTTGAATAATTTGATCAATCTGATTTTGTCTCTCTTCCTGTTTCTCTCTTTCAGCAGCATCGCGGTACTGGCGCTGCTCGTCTAATTTTTCATTAATTTTTTCTCTAATCGCATAGAGAGAAGCTTTTAGAACGCGTACCTCTTCTCTTCCCAACTCCTCATCACGCATCTGTTGTTGAATTTCGCGCAAGATCTCTTGAGCTTGCTCGCTTGCAATCTCACCTGCTGTATAGCCTTGAGCCAATGATTCAATTCTTTCTTTAAGTTTTGTAGCATTTTCTTGAAAAAGATCATGTCTTTCATTCAATTCTTTTTTACGCTCTTTTTCCATCTTCTTGATGATGTCCCAAGATTCGCTTAACTTTTTACGCGTATCTGTAAATGCTTTTGTGTTTAAAGTGAGCAGCTTTGCCATGCTCTGAAACGATTTAATCCCTTCACGCAGTGCATAAAAAGGCAAATGAAAATTTCCACTAAAATGCGTTTGCACAAAATTTTCGACATCTTTCATAAACAATTCACTTAATTCTTTAATTAAGTCTTTGCGAATAGGAAAGATCACATCGCCAGCTTTAGATAGGCGTTCAAAAAATTGATTTTTTTTACGTATGCGCATATCAGTTTTAATCAACTCTTTGCGCATCTGATTAATTTGAGAAGCAAAACGATTTAAAATATCTAATTTTTTTTGCAGTTCTGCAAAAGGAGGCTGCGGCTCTCTAGATATAAAGTGTGAGAGATCCGGCAGATCTAAAAGTTCACTTCTGGAAACATACTCATCTAGTTGAACAACTTCTTTTTCAAGTGCATCGATTGCTAAATTAATTTGGTCCACCATAAAATCGCTCTGTTCATCCAAAAGCTCTTTAAGGCGGCGCGCTTCGTCTGTTAACTCTGTAAATTCTATCCAGGCTTGAGCACGTAGGCCAGGAAGGAGTTTTTCTTCTTTAAAAAGCTCCATGCAATGTTTGCGCACATCCCAAAATAAACGAAAACTGGGAGCTCCTTTTTGCGAAAGGGCATCTTTCATCATCTGTATGCAGTACTTTAATTTTTCATCTGAACCTTCAAGACGAGACAGCTCTTCTTTTATAGGGTCTACTCCCTCTTTTCGCACCTGTTTTTTTGCCCTATGCCCTTCTCGATGCTCTTCCTGAACTTGAGCCTCCTCTTGATCTTGAGCCTCTTCAACTTGAGCTTCTTCTTGATCTTGAGCCTCTTCTTGAAATTGAACCTCTTCTTGAATTTCTTCCTGTTTCTCTTCCTGCATACTTATCTTCCTTATAATTTCATCAGATAAAACTGATGTTGTAGTTTATTGTCTTGGCTGATCCAGCAAGCTGACAACTGTGGACATCATAGACAAAAAAAACATTTCCGTAAAGAAGATATAGTCGATTAAATTGAATCAAAAAAAATGCGCTGATAGCAGGAAGAAGCTACCAGCGCAAAGTCAAACTTCATTAAGTTTAAATATTCATTTTATCCAATTCTTCATTCTTCAAGGTACCCTGATTAATTTGATTTTCACCATTTTTATTATCTATAATATGAATTTCTTCGTGATTTACTTCTTCTTCTTTTACTTCTTTCTCTTTTAGATTGTTATCCAATTTAATTTCTTCTTCATCGGGAATGAGATTTATTTCATTATCAATTCCAGCCCAAGGATTAAAAATCTTTGTGGTAAAAAAGAAAATATCAGCTAATACAACAGGGAAATGCAGGGTGGAATAGGCCACTTCATTAAGTTTTTCAATTTTCCCTAAAGTCAGGATAGCTGCCGGAACTGCAAACAAACAAATTACTGTATCAATCACTCTAAAAAAGATAATTTTCAACAACGCTCCCAGTGCCATGAATCTATTACTAACATGTGCTCCAAAAGGAGTTCCTCTTGCTAGCACTTTTTCATTAAAAATCTCATGGCCACGCTTAAATTGACTGTTATGACCAGCGCACGAGTGTTTATAGGAAAATGATAAGTCACCGAACACATAAATATTTTGTGGATTCAGAGTACCTAAAACATTTTCAAACGTTTTAGCTAATATCTTTCCACCTTGACTTAATGAATCAACAGCTTGATTAAACTTATAGCGATCTAAACTAAGCGTTAACACACTGCTTATTGCCAAACAACCACCGTGAATTAAATCCCCTATTTTCTCCAATAGAACGGCAGGAATAACAACTGCATTTTTTCCTCTTGCTACTATTTGGTTTTGAAAAAAATTAGAACAGCAACTTTTTTTCGTATTTTCTAAATTCACATCAATATCCATATCCATGGTCCTTATTTTAGTTTAATAAAAAAACATCATAACAAAAATTAATATTAAGATCTCGTAAATTTATAGCTAACTTGCTACAATCCTCCCCATATTCAAGGACTTTATGGAAACAGTTTTACCCAAAACCACCCCTATGATGCTCCAGTGGGAAGCGTGCAAAAAAGAGGCGGGCGATGCCCTTCTTTTTTTTCGTTTGGGAGATTTTTATGAATGTTTTTATGAAGATGCCCAAACAGCTTCCAAAGAACTGGAAATTACCCTCACGCAACGACAGAATATTCCCATGGCGGGCATCCCTCACCATCAGGGTGAACCCTATATAGAAAAACTGGTGCGCAGAGGTTATAACGTAGCTATTGCAGAGCAGACGGAAGATCCTGGGCAGTCCAAAGGCATCGTTAAGCGTAAAGTTGTACGCATTGTGACGCCAGGTACTTTGATCTCCTCATCTGCTCAAGAGAAAAACAACCTATTTTTTGCTTCTTTATCACAAGTAGGCTCTTTCTATGCGATCGCCTATGTCGATCTTTCTACCGGAGAGTTTCGTACAACAGAATCGGAAAACATTCAAGAGCTTTTAAATGAGATCTACCGTCTTAAACCCGCAGAAATCCTCACCTTTGCGCGTCTGCGCACTAAAGAGGAAAAGCTTTTTAATTCTATTCTGGAGAGCTATTCTTGTAAAATCGTGACAGTAGATAATTGGCACTTTGCTGCGCAATTGTGCACGCAAACTCTTTTAGATCATTTTGGCACACTTTCTTTAAATGGTTTTGGCCTGCATGAAATGCCCTCTTCTATTTGCGCTGCAGGCGCTCTGATTGCCCATCTTAAAGAGACTTTGTGCCAAACAGTTGCCCACATCACAGAAATTAAAGCTGATCCTCTTTCTCATTACCTGCAATTAGATATCGCCACTCAGCGTAACCTAGAACTTACAGAAGCCCTTCATGACGGTTCCAAAAAAGGCACACTGCTCAGCATCATCGATCATACTCAAACTCCCATGGGAGCACGTTTAATGCGCCACTGGATCAAGCAACCCCTTTTAGATCCAAAAGCCATTAACGTAAGACAAGAGGGCATAGCTACCCTTCTCTCCCACCCTCAAAAACTCATCCTTATCCAAGACACCCTCTCTCATGTACGGGATTTAGAACGGCTCATCACACGTGTAAGCGCTGGCAATGCTTCCCCTCGCGATCTTGGCGCTCTTAAACACTCTTTGATGGCAATTCCGGACCTTAAATTGCAACTAGAAGCTTTGCCCTCTTTTGCTCCCCTTTATCCACAATTAGATCCCCTCTATCCTCTTGTGCAGCTCATTGGAAAAGCCCTTGTCGATGAACCGCCTTTACGTCTTTTGGATGGAAGGGTCATTCGAGAAGGCTATCATGCAGAATTGGATGAGATCCGCAATTTCAGCCATAACAGTAAAGAGTGGATTGCAAACTATCAAAACCAGCTTAAAGAATCACTTGGGATCAAGACTCTTAAAGTTGGCTATAATAGGATGTTTGGCTACTATATAGAGGTCACTAAATCTCAAATAGATAAAATGCCTTCCACATTTGAGCGCAGGCAGACGTTAGTGAATGGGGAGCGCTACATCACAGCCGAGCTAAAAAATTACGAGTCTAAAATTTTAACCGCTGAAGAACAAATCGCGCGTTTGGAATCAGAACTTTTTGCCTCCCTACGCGCAGAAGTCGCTCTTTATGCTACGCAA
This sequence comes from uncultured Chlamydiae bacterium, assembly GCA_937894565.1. Lineage (GTDB taxonomy): Bacteria > Chlamydiota > Chlamydiia > Chlamydiales > CALBHK01 > CALBHK01. The sequence goes on along the minus strand of CALBHK010000517.1, from coordinate 4,114 downwards.
GTTTTACAAAATGCTAAAATTATTTCTTATTTAGATTGTTTGGCTTCTTTTGCACAATGCGCCCTCAAACACAACTATTGCCGTCCTGTGCTAGATACTTCAAGCACAATAGAGATCATCGATGGCCGCCATCCTGTGATTGAAGTGCATGCCTCCCAAAGTTTTGTTCCCAACCATACACAGCTTGATCACGACAATCGCATGATGCTCATCACTGGACCTAACATGGCAGGAAAATCGACCTATATCCGCCAGGTTGCGCTTATTGTTTTATTAGCTCAAATAGGATCGTTTGTACCTGCACGCAGTGCCCATATCGGCATTGTGGATAAAATTTTCTCTCGCATTGGGGCTAATGATAATTTATCTCAGGGTCAATCTACTTTTATGGTCGAAATGACAGAGACGGCCAATATTTTAAATAACGCAACTAACCGCTCGCTTGTGATTTTAGATGAGATAGGCAGAGGGACCAGTACTTATGATGGCATTTCAATAGCCTGGGCTGTTGCGGAATTTTTACTTACAACAGCCGGAGTCCAAGCTAAAACCCTCTTTGCCACTCACTATTCAGAACTCACCCAACTAGAAGAAAAATTAAAAGGTGTTAAAAATTATCAAGTGGCGATTAGTGAAACAGAAAATGGCATTGTCTTTCTTAGGAAGATCATTCCAGGGGGCTCAGATAAAAGTTATGGGATTCATGTCGCACAGCTAGCCGGCATGCCCCTTTGGGTGATCCACAGAGCGCAGGAGTTGCTTTTACATTTAGAAAAAGAAGAAACGCCAAACGCTTCTTCTACAAAACCGTATAGCAAACAAAAGCTGAAAAAAAACACCCTCCAGCTCCATTTATTTGATTAACGACAGGAAACAAGATGCACAAACTAACAGAATGGGAAAGAATAACAGGATGGGCAGGATCGTCCTTCGGCCGGCAGGATAGGCAGGATAAAAGACACTGGCTAAGACTCTTAGACTATGTTCACCATCTTAGCAAAAGTTTCGGTCATATTTTGAAACACAGAGGCACAGAGATCACAGAGGGGGAACAGTCTCTGTGTTCTCTGTGCCTCTGTGTTTCAAACCGAAAAGGTGGACAAGGTCGACCCTTAAATCTAACGTTTCACTCTATTGTAAAAATCTTAAATAGTGTCTTTTATCCTGCCTATCCTGCCGGCCCCCAAGGTATTGGGGAGCCGATCCTGCCTATCCTGTTACCTTCTTTGTCTTTGTCTTCTTCTCTTCATGAAGAATGGAGCCTTCTTGTTCAATCGCTACGCTCTCATCTTTCTGAATTAAATCCTGAAACTTACCTTTACTCCCCGCCTCCCCCTCCTAAAAAAGCCTGCGTTCTCTTTCTTGAAAGCTACCCTGAACCTGTCATGACTTTACTTCAAAAGATCACTCTCGCGATCCAATCCAAAGGCGGCCAAGCAACCTTGCTTCCCCTAACTAAAATCACCCCCGAATTTTCTATTTTTATTGGTGAAAAACCCCTCCTCTCTCAAACCCCCTCTCCCTCTACTCACATCCTGATCCCCGATCTCAATGAACAGCTTACAAACAAAGAGGCTAAAATGCGTCTCTGGAAAGAGATTCAAACGGTGCTCCAACTTTAATGAGTGACTACTCTCTCTATGTCTCTGTAGCACTAGATGTGGCTATCAATCGGTTGCTCGATTATGGGGTCCCATCTGCTCTTGTAGACAAAGTGAAAAAGGGCATGCGCGTTAAAGTGCCTCTTCGAGGAAAAGTTCAAGAGGGCATGATTGTCGAACTTAAAAAAGAGTCTAATTACCCAAATGTACAACCTATTGACTCTTTAATTAGCTCCCATCCATTGATCACCCCCGCTTTAGATGAACTTGCCCACTGGATGGCGCGCTATTATTGCTGTTCGCTTAGACAAGTTTATAAGGTGATCCTCCCTGCCATTATCAGAAAAAACAAGCAACATCGCGAACAGATGTTTATCACACGTGCTCAAAGCATAGAGGCGCTAGTGCAGGCAATTCCTGCGATTAGGGAAAGCTCAGCTGTTCAGGCTCTTGTATTAGAAAAAATGGTTCTCGCACGCAAAGGAATGTTTTTAACAGAACTTTTGGAAGAAGCAAATGTCTCCAGAAGTCCTGTTGACACTTTAGTTAAAAAAGGGTTTCTAAATTTAGAAAAAGTCTATGTAGAACGCTCTCCTCTGGAAAAAGCAGATTATTTTCGCTCCAAACCAAAAAAACTTAACCGTGAACAAGAAAAAGCCTACCTGGCTATCTGCAAGACGATTACTGAGCGTACCTATCAAACGCATTTACTTTATGGCATTACAGGAAGCGGTAAAACGGAAGTGTATTTACAAGCCATTGATCATGCCATTCAAATGGGTTTAAGCGCGATTGTCTTGGTGCCTGAAATTGCACTCACCACTCAAATGATAGAACGTTTTCGCGCCCGTTTTGAAGAAAAAATTGCTATTTTACACCACCGCCTTTCTGATGGAGAGCGTTTTGATGAATGGCATCGCATCCGCAAAGGAGAGGCTTCAATCGTATTAGGTGCAAGATCGGCACTATTTTGCCCCTTGCCTAATTTAGGGCTCATTATTGTAGATGAAGAGCATGAATCTTCCTATAAACAATCCGAAGAAGCCCCTTGCTACCATGCACGCGATGCCGCTGTGATGCGCGGCCTCATTGAAAAATGCACCATAGTGTTGGGAAGTGCCACTCCTTCATTAGAAAGTTTTTACAACGCCCATCTTCAAAAATATCAACTACACCGCCTCTGTGAAAGGCCTGATAACGCTACATTGCCTCCCGTTACTATTATTGACATGAAAATAGAGGATGAAAAAAGCAAACGCCGCAGCTATTTTTCGCAAGCGCTATTAAATGGCATCGAAAAAAGGATCGAAAAAGGAGAGCAGACCATTCTTTTTCTTAACCGAAGGGGCTATCATACGGCGTTAATTTGCTCTTCCTGTCAAGAGACCATTCATTGCACACAATGCGATACCGCTCTTACTTTTCACAAAAACGAAAACAGCCTTGCCTGTCATCTTTGCGGCTATGAAGTGTCCCCGCCGCCGCGTTATTGTCCTAAATGCAATAGCGAGACGATGAAATTTGTAGGTGTGGGCACACAACAAATTGAAAAAGCTCTACACGCCATCTTTCCAAAAGTGCGCACCATTCGCATGGATGGCGATACGACACGCCATAAGGGCAGTCACCAAAAACTCATCCGCGACTTTCGCACAGGAAAAGCCAATGTGCTGATTGGCACGCAGATGATCGCCAAAGGACTTCACTTTCCGGAAGTCTCCCTTGTAGGAGTGATCAACTGCGACCAGGCGCTGCATCTTCCCGATTTTCGCGCTTCAGAAAATGTCTTTCAACTGATGATGCAAGTAGCTGGCAGAGCTGGCAGAGCTGAAACAAAGGGAGAGGTGATTCTGCAAACACGCCTGCCTGAAAATCGCACCATTCAATTGGCCTCAGCGCATGATTATTTAACCTTTTACCGGGAAGAGATGGAGAGCCGGGAACTATTTAATTACCCCCCCTTTGCACGTTTTATTAAAATCACCTTCAGCGACCCCAATGAAGAGCAATTAAAAAGTTTTGCCCTCCAATTTCAAGAAACCCTTATCCAATATCTTCCCAAAACAGTCGAACTTTTTCCCCTCATGCCCTGCGGCTATCAGAAGATTAAAAATCGCTTCCGCTACCAATTTCTTCTTAAAGGGAAATCAGGGCCCAGCATGCAAGCAGCCATACACAAAGCAATGGAATTAAAACTTCCCAGCAATTTACGAATCAATATTGACGTAGATCCCATAAGTACTTATTTTTAAAGATTTATGAAAAAATTTCCTCCACCTCTTTACACATAAAAAATTTAATGTTAACGTGTTCGAAAATTTCACTTTGAGAACATACCATGCGGCAATTTATAGTTTTATTTTTAATTTTTTCTAGCCTTTTGACAGCAAAAGACACTCTTCCTTACCTCACTTCTGAGTGTGATTCTTTAGTTTTATTTGAAGGGATTGTCAATACTTATAGCGGCAAGCTAGTACTTATGGACCAGGATATCTCAATTGAAGGTCCCTCTC
>CALBHK010000516.1 GCA_937894565.1 uncultured Chlamydiae bacterium | reverse complement strand
TTAGAAATTCCTTCTTTTATCCACGCATGGAGATCAAGTCCATGATCTTTAAAAGCATCTCCGGGACTTTTACCTATTGGTGCAGGCCAAAACTTCAGATGATGATATCTTTCGCGCCACCATAGAGCAGCATTTTTTCCAGCCTCATCATTATCAAGACACCATAAAATAAGCCTTGCTTCTCTAAGTAAACGATCCAATTGCAAGTCAGGTTTTTTTGTTGCTCCTCCAAGCGCCATACAAAAGCAAATATCCGAAGCTTCTTGTTGTATTAAAATTGCATCCATCTCTGACTCGACCACCATTATCACATCAAGTTTAGTCTCTCCATATATTGAAGGACATCGCATGGATCCCGAAACTTCTACATATTTTGGCAAAAGATCTTCCTTATGCCATTGTTGCCTTCTAATTTTCAGTTTAAGGACATTAACATCAGTTGACACTGTGGGAATAACCAAACCAGCTGGAAGCCAGAGCTTTTTTATTTTCCCGTTTGCCTTGTATTCAGGAGGTAACCCCCAGTCTTCTCGATCTCTATATAAATCGCTAGGCATTTTGGTGAACGGATTTGTACAATACCCAAGTTTAAATTCATTTATTGTATTTTTATTCAATCCACGTTTCCATAAATCTTCTAAAGCAATAGGAGAACGAAGTAGTTGCTTATGAGACCACTCAACAAAAGCCTTTGCCTTATCTTTCCATGCCTTTACCGGCTCTACAGCAACGACAAAATTTTTCTGAACAGGAAAATTAGGTTCCCACTGCTTTACAAGATGATGAGTCTCATTTGTCTTATCGCAAGCTTCCTTGAAAGACATTCTCATAAAATTTCGGCAAAATTGAATAGCGTCTCCGTTTGCGCCACACCTACGACACCAGTAACGATTAAGCTCTGGCCAGACAATAAAGCGGTCTACTCCTTCCCCACAATTAGGGCAGGCACTATGATACTCTCCACCTTTGCAATGGGAGATCTTTTTAACATCTAACCCAAAATCCAGTACAAGCTCTAATAACCCCATCAAGTCCTCCTTTCTGACTCTGCTAAACCTGCTAATCTTGCTAAATACGCCTTAAATTTTAAAAACTAAGCAGCTCAACTCCCCTTATGTCTTGCTAAACTAATGCTAAAAAACTGCTAAAGCCAAACAAAGTACCGATAAATAATGTTTAGCCATTAGCAGCTTTTTAGGCCTAATCAAGAGACCATTCACTTCTTATCGACCACTTATTTAGCTAATTTAGCGGGTTTAGCAACCGCTATTTATAAGCTGCCACGCTGAACGCACCTTCTTACCGTCAATCATGGCATTCTGAATTTCAATCACGGCCTCATGGTCCTCTAAGATGCGCATAATTTTCTTTGCTTTCGCCCCGGTTCGAATTTGCACGGGACCTTTCTGGTAGACATCAGCTATCGGAAATATCTGATTTGAACGTTTACTTTTGATCCATTCCAGCGTCTGAACAGCTAAGTTAATATTTGGATCACTAGAGGTTTTACCCAAAATCCTTAACGCCTCCTCAAGATAATAGACAACAAGCGTAATAGCTCTTTCCAATTGTTGAAGACTAACCTTGACAATCATTTCAACATTTGGATTCAAGACACTCTCTGAAAAAGCAAACAAAGCTGCTATACGGAGAACTTGTTCCGGTGCTTTACTGGCAAAAGGCTTGATGGGATAAAACTCTTCATCCTCATTCATCTTTTTATCCGTCTCATCATGGAATTCAATCCATTTTTGCTTAGCCTCTTTTTCTAGCTCAATAATTTTGGGTTCAAGTGAATCCCCCGGAAGAAAGGTCTCCTTATGATCGTTTGAGCTAACTGTTTTAGGATATGGCCGATCTAGCAGCCTGTTGATGAGATCATAAAAAGCTAGGATAGCAGGCTCTTTGCTCAGATCAATTTCTTTATATTTACGAGTCCCAGCAAGAGGCTGTGGAGCGGAGAATAAACATCTCGAAAGCAATCCTTGCCCCATAAGTATTTCATTACTGAGCAACTGCATGAGCACAACAGGTTGGATCATTAAATGAACAGATAGCCTACGCCCATAATAAATTTTGCTATTTTCACTTTTTCTCACACGAGTCAAGGGCTTTCCATCCCATAGATTAGATAATCCACATGCAGTCTTTAGTGCATTATCAGAGTTCATGGCATGCCCGCCGACTAAACGCCCCCCCTCATCTGAAAAAATCCCAGCACTAGGCTGCCCACGTTCCAAAAGTTGCTCTAATCCCTCCAAAGTTGGCTCTTCACATAACATCAAACCCTCACATGGGGGTTGAGGTTCCGACTCCAATTCGACAAACCCACTTTGAGAAGATTCAGAAGCTTCTTTAATAGCTGCGCTACGCCTAACCTTCCATATCTCAAACTTGTTTTTGTACTCCATTAATTGCTTTTTATGTTGCTCAATTAGGGACTTTTGCCAATCATTGATAGATTTTAAAGCAATCTTATCAGTCGCACTCTTACGTTCTCCACTATCTGAAATCGTAAGCAAAAAAAGAGAGGTGGGGTAACGTCTTCCATCAATTTGAACATCTACAAACCCCTGACAAGATAATGAAAGAGCAGCCAAAAGGCTTTGCCCACAGGTTGCATCCGGAGCCTGTACAACTTCATGAATTCGACGAGCCGCTGCACCAAGCACTTCCCCTAATGCATCAAAAGGGTATGGCTTTGGTGGAATTGTAGATCTTTGCAAAGGTAAAGGGGCATAACCAACTGAAGCTTTCTGGTTAAGCTGCTCGCCACATTGCTTTTCCAATTTATCAGCAAGAATCTCCGATTCTATATATATTTTGTCTTGGTTTTTTTGATCAGTTAAAATATTATTCATGGTGATAGTCCTTTAGAATCATTCCATAAGCCTGCCTTGCACGCAGGCTTTTTCCAGTTTCTATAAATTTATTGAAACTCATTTTATTTAAATCATAAGCCCAGCAACACTCTTCATGTATTGCTATTGCTGCATCAAATTCTTCTACATTTGGCTCTAAAGACGCCCTAAAACTGTCGAACAACTTAGATGCTTCCTTCATGCTTTCAGAAAGCTGACGCCACCACCATTCATCTTTTTTCATTCTTACCCCCGTGGTTTTCTCTGATGGCTTGTTAACCAGTCAATAAATCCAGAACGTGAAATGATAATTTTTCTACCTACACGATAAATTGCAGGTGCAAGACCATTAACCCCTGCTCGCCAAATGTGCCAATACAAAGCACGCTTAGTAAATGGACAGCATGGATCCTTAATAAGCTGAGCTGGATCCATAAAATCTTTAGGTTTCTCGGTCATCTGTACTCCTTCCTGTTGTTGCATTCACCACAATAAAAACACGTGACGTTTTGTGGCGCACTGAAACAAAAGTGGGTAAAACTCCTAGTTTTTGATAATTAGATGCTTACATGCAGATTTTAAAATAAAGATTTTACGCCACATCAAAAAACAGACTCTGAACAAAGAATATATCTTTTGTAGTGGTAAATATATAATATCGATATATAATTGACTTGATTATACATAAATTGTTAGCATGTTTTAACGTTTAATTTTAAATAACAATAAGCAATATGTATATTTTTTTAATTTACTTTATTTTATGGGTTAATGTCTGCTTTTGTGCTTCCACGTATGAAGTTGTGGACGTAAAAAATCTTGGGGGTAGCTATAGTCCATCTTTGCCACTAAAGATCAATGACAGGGGAAATCTTGTTGGATTTTCTTATAAAAACATTCCAATTCCATTTTTCTTTGATTTCGAAAAAAAGTCCCTACAGTATCTTGAAGTGCTAAATGATAAATATCCTGCATATATTACAGATATAAATAATGATGATTTAATCATTGGCTTTGCGGATGATGATACCTTTATTTCCACTTCCGGTCGAGTTCGAAAAAGCTACCCAGTTATATGGAATAATTTTCAAATTCAAAATCTTTCATCTACATTAGGATTAGGGTCTATCTATCAACCATCCATTTATGCTTTATCTATTAATGATTCTGAAATAGTTGGTGGGTTTGGATTTGATCTAAATAAGAAGAACGCAGATAAAAGAAAAAGCTTCGTTTTTAACTTAAACAAATCTAAACAAGTTGCTTCTCCAACTTATTCTAAAAGCAAAAAAATTAATCTATACACGCGTCTTGTGTCTTTGAATAATAATGGAGATGCTACTGGTGGTGTAATGTATGAGGATCTTCCTTTTTTTGGAATAGGCCATGGTTTTTCAGCTGGACCCAAAGCATTTTCTTGCGTATGGGATAGTAAGAGAAAAAAACTTTTAAAATTGGGAAATCTTGGCTTAAGTGAAGAATTTTATAGTTTTGCACTCGATTTAAACGACGCTTTTAAGGTTGTGGGTGGCTCCGAAACCTCATTGTATGATTCTAAAGGGAATTATTTTTGGCATGCTTTTTTGTGGGAAAATGGACACCTTCTTGATTTGGGAACGTTGGAAAGTAATGAAGACTCCATAGCCTATGCAATTAATAACTTTGGTGAAGTCGTTGGTGTAAGTGGGCTCATGGTAGAACATAAGGTTGAATCGGATCGAAGAACAAAAGGGTTTTACTGGAGTGCTAAAACAGGATTAGAAAATCTTAATTCCCTCATTGACAGCTCGTTGGGATGGAATATTATTATGGCAAAAGACATAAACAACTCTGGTCAGATTGCGGCATTAGCCTCTCGTTTAGGAGAGGTTCACATTGTTATTCTAAATCCAAGACAAAAGTAAATTCGATATCTCGGTAATCAACTTCGTAACGGATCAGGAATCAATCGCATATTAAAATTAATTGAATAACAGCATTTTTAAGAGAAGAAATTAAATTTAATACTTTAAAAAACATCATCACATTACATCTACAAACTTATTTTTATCTTGACTTTCGACAACACAACAATTAGCCTATGTCCGTTGTTGGTAGAATACTAACACCATTTTGAACCCACAAGCTAGGAGAAAAATACGATGAACACTATTTCAAAAAACTAGTTCTTTATTCTTGGGGTTAATGAATTCATTAACCTCAAGATTACACTTAAAAAGAGATTTTACTTAGAAAAGGTTTGATATGAAAAAATTTATGTTAGCCCCTTATGTTCGAGTGGGGTTTTTAGATGGCATACTTCATTTTGGTTTTGGGTCTTTAAGACAACTTATTGCTGAAAAAGAGGTTCAGAGCTGCCTTCTTGATGCTGCTATTTTTTTAAAGAATGCGTATCGCATTGAAGAAGTTTCATCTTTTTTGGAAAAAACCGGACATAATTCTGAAATTATTCAAAAGACGATCGAGATTTTATTAAAAAATTTTCTCGTGTCTGAAGGTTCTTATGATCGAGATGACAGGCATAGTAGATCCTTTCTATTCTACTCACTTTCAGGAGCAGAAATTGAGAAGGTCCAACATAGTATATCGAACAAAACCGTCGCTATTGTTGGCTGTGGCGGTATAGGAAATGTTGTAGGAGTCTTATTGGCTACGGCGGGAGTCGGGGAGTTCATTCTTATCGATAATGACCACATTGAGCTTTCAAACCTAAGTCGTCAAATTATGTTTAAGGAGTCTGACTGTGGTCAGTTCAAAACAAAAATACTAGCCGAAGCTCTTAAAGAAAGGGCTCCTGAAGCTAAAATTAGTGAGGTTAGAGAATTCATAGACGAAAGCAACATCGATTGTTTAAAAAATGCTGATTTTATTTTGATCTCAGGAGACCAAGAAAGTGTTTTAGACCTGATTAATACTTTTGCTGTTAAAACCAACATTCCCTTTATGAATGTTGGTTACATAGAAGACATTGCTGTATGGGGGCCTTTAGTAATTCCAAAAAAATCTGGTTGCTATCAATGTAAACAGCATCTTGTGAATTTTGACTCTCTTACTCAAGATCAAATCAATAAATGCAAAGAAATCAATAGTGGATACCAAGCCCCCTCTACAGGCCCTATCAACATGATGGCTTCTTCCTTTGCTGCTCTTGATATCCTCAAGTTATTGGGCAATTTTGGACAAATTCAGTCTTTAAATACAAGAATTGGAATTTGGTCCCATGATTTGCATATAGAAAAACAAGATTATAGTTTAAACCCTTTGTGTGATGTATGTGGTTCTTTAGAAAAAACAATTTAATCATCCTACCAACTGAATGCAAAAAGCTCATTCTTTTAAATTCCTTGTTTCAGGGTGGACGCCTTTTTGTGGGGGCTATTTGCGTTCTTTATTTTCTCTCTTTTGGACTACAAACAGAAGACTATGCATGGATTAAAACAAGTCAGGCTGTAATATTTATCGGATTAGATATTCCTTTAGGCTATCTTTTAAATAAGATCGGGGAATATAAATCCCTTCTGTTATCTTTAACTTTTGGAATAATCGGAGCTTTAGGATATTTAATGTCCTCATCTTTTTTTGGTTTTCTTTTTTCTGAAATGTTTTTAGCTCTCTCCATTTCTATCTGGCCAGTGGCACTTTCTGCTTACTCGATGCGAATGCTGGAAAATTATAAAACTGATGGCCTTGTTGAAAAATTCTTTCATTTTGGAGATGCTATTTCAAATTTATTTGTAGTAATTTGTGGGTCGCTTGGAGGACTTTTTTATGCCTTTAACAAATATATCCCCTATAGTTTTTTTCTCATCTTCTATTTTCTTGCAGCAGTATTCACATTATTAAGTTTGAAAGAATTTGAAATCCTTAAAAATGAAAAAAAAGAAAAAAACAATTTTGTCTCTAATCTTATAGAAATGAAATCTATTCTTCCTTTTGCTCTCATCCTCTTTTTTGCCCAATTTTTTATGCAACCACTTTTCCACTATTGGCAACCACTGTTCGGAGAAAAATTTGGAATAAGTTCCAAAGATTTATCCATTGTGTTTGTTGGCTATTCTCTTGCAATGAGTACTATTTCTTGGGGTTATTCCAGATTAACTCATGTTACCACTTTGCGTTCCAATTTATTCGTGGTGGGTTCTGCTCTTGTGGCCAGCTTAGTTTATAGCCTTATCGCAAAAGTAGATAATTTCATTTATTCACTAATTTTTCTATCAATGACCTTTGGGATTTTTAATCTAGTTCAAATTGCAGGAAGTGTTTTGATACAAAACAAACTGAAACAACATAATAGAATGATCATTACTAAGTACGTTTCGTTTTTCTCAAGAATAGGGATGATTATTTCCTTAATTGTTCTCCATTGGTTATTTGCCAATGGATGGAAAACAGATGGTATTTATACATTGTATGGAAGCATTGCTGCCCTAGTTTTTTTTATTTATTTAATTTGGGTAGCTATCCCCAAAAAATCGGAGACAAGATATGTTCCTGAATACACAAATTGAAGTAACCAATCAGGTTTTGGTGTCAGATCATCAACAGCAAGAACACGCAATCATTTTAAAAACACTGACTTCAGCTGATCTGGATGATTTTATGGAATGGGCAACCGACGATGAAGTCACACAATACATGATGTGGGATAGTTATACTTCTCGAAATGATGCTGAAGAGTTTTTTAAAAACGTTGTCGAAAATCACTCTTGGTTTAAAGCCATTTGCCTTGGCAATAAAGCAATTGGGTCTATTACCTTAGATAAGGGTAAAGAAGCTCATAGCTGTAAGGCTGAGTTAGGATATGTTCTAACAAGGAAGTACTGGGGCAACGGTTTTGCTACTCAAGCAGTAAATTTAGCAATTCGGGAAGGTTTCAACGATCTTAAAGTGGAAAGAATTGAAGCTTTCGTAGATCCAACCAATATCGGTTCTCAGAGAGTTTTAGAGAAAAACGGATTTATAAAGGAAGGATTGTTGAAAAATTACATTATCCAGAAAGGGATCCTCAAAGATCGGTTTATCTATGCAATTTTGAAATAATCTTAAGAAAAAAAAAGATTTAGTGAATTTTAATTGCCTTGGAAAAAGTTAGATTATTTCGTGATTTTTTTTATAATTTGCTCAAAATTAAGCCTTCGCAGCCTGCCAGAAGGATCTTGAGCTTCTAACTTAGACCAATCGCTTGGAGAAGCGTCATCAAACCAATTCTTTAAATTTTTCTGAAAAGTTTTAAACCATTTTGGATGCTGTTTTGCCAGGACATTGAATTCATCTAAGGCATGATCAGAAAATTCACCTAACTGAGACGCAACATACCAAATGCCATAAAGATCCTTAAGGATCTTTAGAGAACTTTTGCGTTTCGTAAAAGTTAAGCCTTTATGGAATATCCAAGCACCAGGTGTCACCACATTCCCAGTAATTTTTGAGTAAGTCTGAAACTTTAATGTTGTCTGTAAGCTTAAAGTTAAGTAGCTAAGCGGTTGTGCTACCACACCCGCTATAACAACATTTTTCTCTTTGTTGTTCCTGACAGAGTCATCGGTCAAAAATTCGATTTCTACCTCAGCGCCTGCAATGTCTTTCACATAGGCCTCTGTCGCAGGATCATCTAAATCTTTAAACACATGCATGAAACCTGCTTCTTGAAGGTAACTTTGAATGTTTTTCTTTGATATTTCTGGAATTTTTCTTGAAATGAGAGAATCGATATCTCTTGTTCCTACGGGCGGATTTTTTAATTTTGGATCGCTTAAGTAAAGTTTGTAGATGAAAAGGGCAAAACCGCCCCCAATGACAACAAAATCTCGCCACGGACCAATAGATTCTAAAAACTCTGAAATGATTTTGTCTTCTTGATTAAATGTCATGTCGATTTACCGCTTTTATAAATACGCTTAAGCTCTGGAAGGCGTTCTGCCATAAATTCTGCTTGTTCTTGCCCACGCAAAGGAAAGTGATATAAATCCAAAAAAGTCAAAATGGAAGGAGATGCATTGATATCTGGAGTTAAGTCACAGGTATTTTTAAGCAAGCTTTTGTAATAAGGCTCTATTAGCAAAACTTCATAGCCTCTTTCTTGAGGTTCTAATAGTAGCTTTTTCTCAAGTTGTGTTCTGACCAAAGGATCAAGCATGTATAATTCAAGAGTGTTTAAGTTGGTGTTTTTATATCCCAGCGCTTCAACAGCCGAATGAAGAGCCAATACTACCTTATTGCTTAGATTGGACTTTTTGATCGCCTCTAAAAGCTCTGCTTTATCTTGGAATCCTGAACGATAAGTCCTCATTTTGCATTTTTTGACAATGCTGTAATGTTCTAACCAATCTTCAAGAAGGCGTTTGGGATCTTTCAAGAAAAACTTTTTGGCGGTTCTAACTCCTTCCACTTGCAAAATTCCTTTTAAAACTAAAGTACCAAAGACGCGCTGTACCGATCCAAGGCTTACCCCAGTTTCTTTCGACACATTTCGTACTGATAGCTCTCGATTCTTTACGCCTTCTGTCAGCAACCAATCAAGAACCACTGCAGATTTGTCTGAATAAATATTCCCTTCCACAGGTTTTTCATTTGAGCCCATCAAAAACCGACATTCCATACGCCCTCCTTATCTGTTCATTATTTTATACTGTTCAATATTTTTGGAACAGTGTAAAATGCGGAACAGTTAGCATTAACGAGAGAGAAAGTTTAAAGAAACCAGGAGCCCTAATGACGAGTACAGTAAATTCTTCAAGTCAAAAACCCTTAAAAATGCCTGTTCTGATCGAACCCCTAATTTCGATTCTTCACAATATTCAACTGAAAATTGATGCCGCTGCCGGAGCTGCAACGGCACTAGAGCTCCGATTGCGCATCATTGCTCAACTTGATAAAAGTGTAAGAGAAGAATTGAAAAACCAACAGAAACTGCGAAAAAAAAGATCTAAGGCTTTTCATCAAGCTGATCTTGAGGATTTGATTGCTGCAGTCATCGAAGTATATAAAGATAAAATTGATGACGATGAGAGAAGAACAATAGAAAGCTGCCGTCTTCCTAGAAATAAGGCAGCTCACGCAAGCTTTGCAGAACTCATGATTCAATTAACCGGAGCTGCTCCTGGCAGGCACCTTGATCACCGAACTTTAAAACCTATGCCGTTAGATGAGGACGATATAATCGAGGGGGCTGTATGCATCGAAAGAAATCGTGGTTTAGATGAATTTTCAAAGCGAGCAAGAATAGCAATCTCAATTCTTGAAGGAAAAATTATGCGTTCTATCAAACCTTAGCAAAAAATGGTTTCACTCCTAACTTCCTAAAGCATAGATCACCAAATCAAGAATACATGATTTGGTGATCTATTTTTTCATCTTAAAACCCAGCACCAAATCCAAAATCATTTCGACTTCTTGAACGATAATAACGTCGGCATTTTTTCAACTTTTGCATACGTTTCTATCATTAAGATCCTGCAAAAACCGTGGACCACTGGTGGACCAAATAGGGACAGCAAGCCACATCAAATGACATCAAATTGGCGATAGACGGAAAAGCCTTTTCGCTGTATCCTCATCGTTATTAGCTGTCGCGAATTGCGGTAAGCTGGGGTTTTACTGCGGACTCATAACCCGCTGGTCCGCAGGTTCTGCGTCCAGGTTGCCCCACATTTTCCACACGCACCTGTAAGCACGATTTAGCTTGATTACATATTAGTAATCAATTTAAAATTTACTCTTGCGGTGCAATGGCGGTGCAATCAAAAACAATCTTAACCAACACCATCATCCAGCCGCTCGAACCCCACTAACCAAAGGTTTGAGCAATGGCATCCATAAAAAAACGTAAAAACAAAAACGGAACTAGCCACTGGCGCGCAGTCATTAGGCTGAAGGGCCACCCTACCGTTTGCAATCATTTTGAACGCAAACAGGAAGCTGAAGACTGGGCAGCTGATACCGAAAAGAAGATCAAGCAAAGTAAATATAACTTTGATAGGAAAGAGCATACTTTTTCTGAGCTTATTGAACGCTATATTAATGATGGCGCCTTACAACACATCCGTTCCGCTGATGATGTTACCCGTCACCTTAACTATTGGAAGTCCAGACTTGGAGACTATGCCCTTCATCATCTGACTCCAGAACTGATAGGAGAACAGCGGCGCTATCTTGCCAATCCCCTCTCTCCTCAAGATAAAGCACCTGCTCCCGCCACAATCAATCGATATGTATCTAGCCTCTCTGCTATTCTTAGCTATGCCGTTCAATTACGCTGGATAGATGACAACCCTTGCTTTAACCTAAAAAAGCTAAAAGAGAGCAAGGGAAGAGATCGTATTCTTACAGAAGAGGAAATCTTAAGGCTCTTAGCAGTCTGTAGAGACAGTAGATCTTCTTATCTTTATTGCTATGTCCTCATCAGTTTAACAACAGGCGCCAGACAAGGGGAAATTTTAGGGCTAGAATGGCGCCACATCGATTTTGAAAATAAACTTGCTCACCTGCAAGAGACAAAAAATGGCCGTCCGCGCAGCATTTCTCTTGCTGATTCGATTATCACTGAGCTAAAACTGCTCTATCAAAAACGCAATCCAGCAAAGCCTCTTGTTTTTGCCAGTAAAACAGCATTTGGATGCATCGATATCAACAAAGCCTGGAAAGAAGCGCTTAAAAGAGCTGGTATAGAAAACTGCCGCGCTCATGATATGCGCCATACTTTCTGCACCCTCGCCGCTAAACAAGGCGCTTCTAACTTAGAGCTTGCAACTGCAATGGGGCATCGCACGCTCACAATGCTGCAACGTTATACCCACTTAGACGCACAGATCACTAAAAAATTTAGCACAAACATTTCCAAACAAATTCTCCAAGGAGTCCCCTCATGACAAAAAAACGAAAGGAACTGCAAAAACAAAGCGCCGACAAACAACCAACTGTAAAAGGAGAATTGCTTAAAGATCTGCGCGAGATGATTGAGCAAACAAGGCAGTCTGTCGCCTCTACAATCAACGCCGGCCTCACCTTGCTTTATTGGCAGATTGGATACCGTATAAAAGAAGAGGTCCTTCATGAAGAAAGGGCTGAATATGGGAAGGCAATAGTCGCGACACTGTCGCGACAATTAATGCTGGACTATGGGAGTGGGTTTGCCGAAAAAAGCCTGCGACGCATGATTCAATTCTCTGAATTTTTCCCTGATAAAGAAATTATTACATCACTTGCAAAGCATCTAAGTTGGAGCCATTTTGTTGAGTTGATTCCACTTAAAGAAAACATCAAGCGAGAATTTTATGCTGAAATGTGCCGGATTGAGAAATGGAATATAAGAACCTTACGAGCCAAAATTAACTCTATGCTATATGAGCGCACCGCGCTTTCAAAAAAGCCAGAATTAGTTGCTCAAGCCGAGCTGGAAATGTTGCGGAAAGAAGATTTATTCACTCCTAATCTTGTATTCAGAGACCCTTATGTGCTGGAATTCTTAAACCTTAATGATCGCTATCTAGAGAAAGATCTAGAAGACGCTATCATGCGGGAACTGGAACAATTTCTCTTAGAATTAGGTGGGGGCTTTAGCTTTATTGCTAGACAAAAGCGCATTACAATAGATGGGGAGGACTTTCATATAGATCTTCTCTTTTTTCACAGAGACCTAAAAAGACTCGTAGCCATCGATTTAAAACTGGGTGACTTTAAGCCAGACCACAAAGGGCAAATGGAGTTGTATTTACGTTGGCTAGATAAATATGAGCGCAGAGCGGGAGAAGAGCCGCCCTTGGGGCTCATTCTCTGTGCAGGGAAGAAGCAGGAGCGAATTGAATTATTAGAGTTAGACCGTTCAGGTATACATGTAGCAGAATATCTTACGGTATTGCCATCCAAGGAAATCCTACAAGAAAAACTCCATAAAGCGATCAAACATGCACGTCAACGATTAGAAGCAAATGAAGTAGAGGGAGAATAATGAAGCAAACAGCATCTGAAAGATTTGCTTTAGCACTTTCGCAACTACTCGATAGAGCTTATAACTACTGCACAAAACAAGTAGAAAATGAGCTTCCCTTTGGAGCATGTTTAGTTACTCCTATACATGCTTGCATACCTCCTCCAACCAAGGAGATTCAAATAGAACTAGAGAAACGTGCCGCCTCTCAATTTGAATCAACAAATGCTGTTGGATATTACTTTCGCTACTGCACTCTACCAATAAATCTTCAAGGGGCTATTGAACCAGTCACGGCAGATGATTATCGAATGACTTTAGGAATTCCTAGATTTGATGATCAATGGCAGAAAATTACTCTTGCTCGTAGTTTAATTTACTGTCCACTAGATGATGAACAGCATGGCTGGAGTGATTGGTTTGAAATACAACTAGAAGCCATCCGGTTAGCTCCACTTTTAGATCAAAGCCTTAAGGACCTACAAATTAAATTTCAAATTGAAGCAGCGCTTGATTTTCCCGCTAAACCTATATTTGAATCGTTTATTTACGACTATGTGAAAAAAGATCCTGATTTTTTTATAATGACTAAAGAGGAGCAAGATTTATGGAAAACAAAGAAAATGGACTGGAAAATCAGATATTGGCTTGCTGTTGATGTTATACAGCCAGCTGAAACGTTAAGGAATTTATATGTCATAGCTAGAAAAAAAGAAGCTTCCACTCGAAACTCTATGTTAAAATCACTATTTGGGGACTTTGTTAATCAAGTTGAAGCTAAATTAATTATGGGCACCAAACTTCCTGAAAAAGAAAAGCAACTATTACTCTCCCAACTCCGTGGTTCCAAAGAGAAGGCAACTAAAGAAAAATACAATGCAAAACGACCAGCACTTTGCATTAGTGATTTAGAGTGCGGCCAAATGCTGTATTTGTTAACACAAGATTTATCAGATAAAAACAAAGCGGTTGCAGAAACTATTTTATTTATATTAATCGCTCAACATGCTGCTTTTTCTGGATTACATCTCAAAGAAAAAGACATTTTAGGCATTAGGATTAGTGATATCAATCATCAAGATCTAACCATTCTAGTCAAATCTCAAGAAGTAGATATAACAGGAGGATTGAGTGAAATTCTAATAGCTTGGATTGGAAAGGGGGAAAGAAAAAACAAAAGACGTCTATTTCAAAATCTTACTTATGACAAGTTAGAAGATATTATTAGCAAATGTTCAGCAAAATTTTATGGACCTTTGAACAAACTACTGCCTAAAGATTTCTTAGAAAAAGTGCATGTGATTGCTGGGGCTCGTATTTCTATTGAAATGAGGCGCCAAATAACCGAACAAGAAGAATTAGTTAAAACCTCTCCTTACAGAATTGATGTACGTGAAATCAAAAAACAGATCAAAGAATCCATTAAACAAAAAGCCGCCCAAAAGGTTATCTGAAGTCATTTTATAATTTT
Organism: uncultured Chlamydiae bacterium; assembly: GCA_937894565.1. Taxonomy (GTDB): domain Bacteria; phylum Chlamydiota; class Chlamydiia; order Chlamydiales; family CALBHK01; genus CALBHK01. The sequence goes on along the minus strand of CALBHK010000516.1, from coordinate 829 downwards.
TATTATTAATCATCTCCGAATTTTTTCTAAAACCTGTACGACAACTACCTACTAATTACGCTCTAATGTTGTTCGTCTCTAATAACCAAGGCGCAACAGCGCGAGGGAGAGTTCATTATGAACGACAATATAAAATACTTGTCTACAAAACAAGTGGTGGAAAGCGGGAAATACCCTTTTACACTACCAATGATCCGACATTATCTTTTGCATAGACATACCAACGGGCTCAATAAAGCAGTGCGTAAAATTGGCAAACGATTATTTTTAAGAGAAGATTTGCTGGATGCCTGGATCGAATCCCAAGCACCAAAGGGAGGTTGCTCATGAGACATCATAGCAATAAATTGGACGCATCCACAGTTAAGGAAGCAATTGAAGGAGGCTTTAGATGATTCCACAGGAAATAATTAAAAAAATCAAACCAAAATTAAACATTTTACCTTAAGGACTTATCATGCAATTCCATGAATTTCTTGAAACTCTTCAACGTAAAACAGGTAAAAGCGCAAAAAAAACCTCTAATGGTTACATAACGTGCTGTCCTGCGCATAAAGATACCAATCCGAGCCTTTCAATCTGCGAAGCTAATGGTAGAATTTTATTAAAATGTTTTGTGGGGTGCACAGTTGAAGCTATTTGCACCTCAGTAGATCTAGAGGTATCTGATTTATTTCGCTCACCCCCAGATAGATTCCAAGAAACCAAACGCATTGTTTATTCATATACAGATGAAGAGGGCAATGAACTTTACCGAAAAATTCGGATGGAGCCCGGATTTTCAGGAAAACCAAAAAGTTTCCATTCTGAGAGAGATGAAAGTGACAGG
>CALBHK010000515.1 GCA_937894565.1 uncultured Chlamydiae bacterium | reverse complement strand
ATGTAGCAAATATTCGAGGGGGAATGGTCATCAATAATATTACGATGATTTATAATGATGCTGGACTATATTTGCAAGCTCCGAAATGGATTTCAAGCCCTGCTACTGACACAAAACCCGCTGAATTAGAGAATGGTGCGTTTATTTCAAATAGTATCATAGCTAAAAATAATAAAAAATAAAAAAGAAGAGGAGGGGTAGAACTACCCCTCCTCTTTTTTTGCATTTAGGTTAATCAACTTGAACGAGCTCTACATCGAAAATAAGAGTGGAATGAGCAGGAATCACTCCGGGAACCCCGCGCGCACCATATCCCATTTCAGCAGGAATGATGAGAGTGCGTTTCCCTCCTACTTTCATTCCGCTAAATCCTTTGTCCCACCCCTGAATCACATAGCCGCTTCCTAGAGGAAATTTAAATGTCTCTTTTCTATCGACAGAGCTGTCAAATTTTTTTCCTTTGGATTCCTTTGCTGTCTGGTCATAAAGCCAACCGGTATAATGAACTGTGACAGTTTTCCCCGAGATAGCTTCTTTTCCCTCTCCCTTTACGTGATCAATGATTTTAAACTCCATCCTGTGACTCCTATATTTTAGACATAATCAGTCTAAAATAGAGTGGAATTTTAATCAAATCTTAATTTAATTACATTATAATTATCTTGTAAAACAATTAATCGAGGTTAATTGATATGGAAGCTATAAATAGTAATAAATTAATAGATATCAATAAAAAAATAGAAGATAAAGTAGGGGTTATTCGCAGAATAGTTCTTTATGCTTCCGTAGTCCTCATTAATTTTGGTAAGACAATTGCGGCAAAGGGCGGAATGATCCTTGGTGGTCATTCTTTTTCTAAAGAGTTTGGCGAGTCGATGAATCACATAGGGGAAGATGTCGATAGCGTTCTTTCTCTTTCAGGACGCGCTTTTGATTTGGTGATGACTCAGAAAAAAATTAAGCTGATCGAAACAAAAATTCTAGAAGGTAAAGAGACAGAGGAGTTAAAAACAGAGTTAAAAGAGTTAAAACATGCCAGAGTTTTTAAAACGCTTCAAGAAATGGTGGGAGCTGCTAAATTTGGATTAAAGAAGGGTGGCTACCAATTGCTTAAAATTTCGAATAAAGCAGTAGAAGGCGTGAAAGGTTTTCGCGGCATGGGATTAGCAAGTCGAATTGGAACCGGTTTAACTAGTGCTCAGATCGCTTTGGTTGTCTACTCTAACTTGCGCAGTGCTGTCTTGTTAATTCGTGATAAAATGGTCCCACACTATAGAGAAGTTAAAAGAGTAGAGGGGTTGATTAAAAACGCAGAAGAGGGACCAGAGCTTGATAAAAACAAAATGCGTTTACAATTCCTTAAGAGCGTGGGCACATCGGCAATCATTGCAGATGCGTTTAAACAGTTAATTAAAACTGGATCTTTAGGATGCCGTGTAGCTGGTTTTGTAATGGCCGTAGTGGCAGGTGTTGCCATGACAGCAGTCACTCTTTCTGCACTTCCGTTCGCTATTATGGCAGTGACATTGGCACTTGAAATTGCAATGCACCACTTAGGGGTAGGATCGGGCTTTGGCATCATGGAAGATTTAGGGGACTATGCTACTATTTTAAGTATGGGCGTCATGAGTTTATCTTCTCCTTTATCTGCAGCCATGTTTGCTTTGGCAACGGTCGGTGTTGTCTTTGATGTCTGTAGAGCTATTAAGTCTAATCCGCATGCGATCAGTGATTGGTTTGCCCTGCGCCGTGTTAAATCTGAGAATAAAGAAGAATTACAAACAGAGATCAATAATAGAAAACTTGTGCACAGTTTAGGTTTCGCATCTGTTCAAGAGATGAAAGATAAAACTGAAAAATTTAACGCTCAAGATTTGGGTGACATCTTCGGGAAGAAGGCTTCAGAATTTGCATTCCTGGATAATGTAGGGTAGATCACTCTACAGGATGCGGAAAAAGAAGAATGACAGGATGGGCAGGATCGGCTACGCCGGCAGTTGCTATGCTGAAGTTATAGGATAAATCTAAATTAGATCTTGAAAA
>CALBHK010000514.1 GCA_937894565.1 uncultured Chlamydiae bacterium | reverse complement strand
GAAGGACTGCAAGAGTTAGCCTGATGCGTATGCCTGCCTATCCTGTCATTCTTTTTTTCTCCTCCACCTTGTTAGTAGCTTAGGTTTGTATGGGATTTCTAGCTTTATATTTTTTTATTTGTTATAAAAAGATATACCACGGAGAACTTATGACCCAGATCACATTCAAAAAAAACCCTGTCCATACAAGTGGTAATTTGCCAACAATTGGCAAGAAAGCCCCTGATTTTACTCTGACAAACACTAGTTTGGAAGATGTGCATTTGAATCAATTTCAAAAGAAAAAAAAGCTCCTTAATATCTATATAAGCATAGATACAGGGGTCTGTGCAACATCCACCCAAAAGTTTCATTCTTTATGTAATGAACGCGATGATCTAGTGGTTTTAAATATAGCCATGGACTTACCTTTTGCCTTCACTCGTTTTTGTGAAGCCCACCATTTAAAAAACACACAAACCCTCTCTTGTTTCCGCAGCTCTTTTGCACAAGATTATGGAGTTAAGATAGTGGACGGACCACTTAAGGGCCTTTGCGCAAGATGTGTGATTGTATTAGATGAAGATAACCACGTTCTTTACACCGAATTAGTTTCAGAGATCAGCCACGAACCCGACTACGAAAAAGCACTCGAAGCACTCTAAAATTACCGAAAACGAGGAAAAAGCTCAATTGCATACAAAGGGTAATTAATTAACTTCCCATCGTAAGCAAAATTTCTTAAAGATGCCCGAGAAAGCACTAAAGGAGCATTCTCGTCTTTTGAAAACTTCTCATCGTACACTAAAAGACTTTTTTTCTTTTTGGAAAACCCCGCCTTCACCTCTAGAGGGAAGATATGCTGCTCTTTAGAAATCACAAAATCCACCTCTGCAACGCCCTCACTTGTCCAATAATAGAGCTCATCAAAATGCTGATCATGAAGCTCTACTGCAACAAAATTTTCAGTTAAGGCTCCTTTAAATTCTTGGAACAGTTGCTCTTTTTCTAAAATCATCCGCGGATCGAGCTTACTCATTGCGCCAAGCAATCCTACATCAAACAAAAAAATCTTAAAAGCCTGCTTGTCTGAATAAGCGTTTAAGGGTAGCTTAGGGGTTGAGATGAGATTTGCCTTAATAATAAGTCCAGCACTTCTAAGCCACTGTATGGATGTTTCAAACTCTCTAGCTCGTGCACTTTTACGAATCGCCGAAAATATAAATTTTTTATTTTCTTTCGCCAATTGATTAGGTACAGATTCCCAAACGGCCATGATTTTCATGACCTCATCTTTCGGGGCATGTTTTGCAAAATCTAAAAGGTAGGCATCCAGAATTTCTTTCTGCACCACTCTAACTTGTTCAAGGCTCTCTGTTTTTAAATACGCTACAACAGCTTCAGGCATCCCCCCAATAATAAAATAATACTTTAAACAAGAAATTAGCTTATTATGAAATATCTCTGAAACTGCTTTTGGGTGCTGCATCTCTTCAAGCATGACCTTTAACCCGCCCTCTCCAATTGCTTGCAAGAATTCAAAAAAACTCAAAGCAGCAAGATCAAGAAAATTAACCTTACCAACAGGAAACCCCTCTGCTAATTTCACGCCAAGTAAGGAACCCGCAGCAGCCACATGATAGTCGTTTTTCTTTTCACAGAAATACTTTAGGCTTGCCAAGGCTTTGGGGCATTCCTGAATTTCATCCAAAATGATTAACGTGGTATGGGGAGAGATCTTTTTTTTGAAATAAATACCGAGCTCTTTAATGATTCTATCCGGATCTAAATTTTCATCAAAAAAACTCATAAAATGAGGGTTTTCATCAAAATTAATGTAAACAGAGTCTACATACTCTCTTTTTGCAAAATCGGTCAAAATGTAGGTTTTCCCAACCTGACGGGCACCCCGCAACACCAAAGGTTTACGAAATTGCGACTGTTTCCACTTGATGAGTTTTTGATAAAATTCTCTTTCCATAAAATAAAAGTAACAGCTTATGCATTTCTTTTCCAATCATACGTTGATAAAACGTGAAAATTTCACGAAATCACAACAATTATCTTGTCAAATATCACGAAAATCGAAGATAAGGCTATTAGAAAATGGAGGCGAAATCGGCATCATTTGGCACAGAGCGCTTATAATTTTCAATCAATACTTGCTGTATTTCTTCAGGCCGCCCCAGCATCAACACTCTCTGCGCTAATTCAATCGATTCTCTAAAAGAAGTGTTATGGATCGCATTTTTAATGTACGGAAGATGCCATGAGGCCACAGAAAATTCTCTAATTCCCAACCCAATCAACAATGGAATAAATAAGGGATCTCCTGCTATTTCACCGCAAATAGACACTGGCACGCCGTGCGAGCGCGCGTGAGTGGAAATCAAATTAATTAACCGCATAATGCTGGGATGCGCCGGCGAATAGACGGAACTCATTGCTTGGTTACTTCTATCAGCAGCTAAAGAATATTGAATCAGATCATTTGTCCCAATCGATAAAAAATCACACTCTTTAGCTAATAAATCGGTAATCATAGCAGCAGAAGGCACTTCTATCATGCATCCAATGGGCACTTTCTCTGCTATCTTTACTCCTTCTTGATTGAGTTGTGTAATCACTTCATTTAAAAGACGCTTTGCCTCCAGCAGTTCAGTCAAACAGGTAATCATCGGAAACATAATGCGCAAATTGCTTTCATAAGAAACGCGCATAATAGCTTTCAAATGCGTTTTAAAAATCTCTTTTTCTTGCAATAAAAAGCGAATGGCGCGCGAACCAAAATAGGGATGCGTACGATGCCTGGCCCTTTGTTCATCGGTTAATTTATCGCCTCCCACATCATAAGTGCGGAAGGTAATAGGTAGACCTTTCATTTTCTCTACAAAACGTCTATAAACGCTTACCTGCTCTTCTTCTGACGGGAAATTTTGTTTCAAAAGAAAAAGAAACTCTGTACGAAACAATCCCACTCCATCTCCCCCAAAACGATGCAACAGATCAATTTCATTCATCATTTCTACATTTGCCATTAGATAAATACGCTCACCATCACTTGTTTCTGTCAGCAGATGAGCTGTTCTTTCAAGCTCTTTTTTATGCAGCTCTACTTCCATCTCTATTTCTTTAAAACGCTTGACCGTCTTCGCTGCAGGGTCTACGATCACCATTCCCTTGTTGGCATTCACAATTACACGATGGCTCTTTGTAAAGTCTATCTCGCTAAAATCTACATTGGAAACATACGGCACCCCATTGGCTTTTGCTACTATGGCAGCATGAGATGTCGCCCCCCCTTTTTCCGTTACAAAAGCCAAAACATTTCCAAGTTTTGCTTCTACAATATCGGAAGCTATGATTTCTTTAGAGAATACAATCACCCCGGGTGGGATATCTGCTAATGATTGATGAGGAACTCCAATTAAATGACCTAAAATACGCCTGGCTACCTCTTGTAAATCATGGCTTCTTTCTTGAAAAAAAGGGTCCGCTAACTTTTCAAACTTCTTCAATAAAAGCTTGACTTGGCTGTGAAAAACAAACTCCGCATTCTCTTTTTTACTCTCAATAAGCCCTTCCACCTCATCAATGAGTAAAGGATCCTCTACCATTTGAATATAGGTTTCAATAATAGAAACAGCCTCTACGACATTGCCCATTTGCTTATGCAATTTACGCAAATCTTTGCGGCATTCAGAAATTGCTTTGCGGTAACGTTTAATTTCATCCGGTACTTGAGAAGGAGCAAGAGGAAGAGATACAATTTCCATAGGCTCCCAGCGGGCATAAAAAATAGCTTCTCCAATAGCGACCCCTCTGCCTATCCCCATTCCTTTATAAATAATTTCCTCTCGTAACATCACCTCTCCTCTCCAAATTTACTATCAAAACCTTGTACAAGAGAGCCCATGACTTCCTGGGCATCGCTTCCTTCTGCCACAATAGTAATCACCGTATTTTTTCTGGCAGCCAACATTAAAATGCTCAAAATACTTTTAGCATTAATGGTCTCTCTTTTACAGGTAAAAAGCACTTCGCTTTTAGCGTGCTGTAGAAGTTTAACAATCGCCGTGGCAGGTCTTGTGTGTAACCCTAAAGCATTTTTAACACGTACTTTCTGGATCAATTTCTGAGAAAACTTAGCCTGCGCCATTCTCGTTCCTTTTGGTAAGCTCTTCTAAAACCTCTAAGCGCTGAGGATCAGCTGTTTTTCTTAAAAGTTTTTTTGTAAATTCTTGAGCAGAGTTATAGCCCATCCCATGCAAGCGATGGTTAAGAGAAAGTGTTTCTACCAATAATTCTACATTGCGGCCGGGTTTAACAGGTAGAATGTGCATAGGGACCTGAACTCCCAATATTTCTACAAAATTTTCATCTAATCCTACGCGGTCATAAAAATGCATATCATCCCAGGCTTCTAAACGCACTACAATATCAATGCTCTTATGGTCGCGCACACACACCACGCCGTATAAATAAGCTACATTGATAATGCCAATCCCGCGAATCTCCATATGGTGACGGGTTAGTTCGGCCCCAAAACCTTCCAAATAGCTATCTTCTCGCTTAATCACTTTAACAATATCATCCGAGATAAGACGATGGCCCCTCTCTATTAAACCAAGAGCAGCTTCAGATTTGCCCACTGACGAGTTTCCTTGAATCATCACACCCACGCCAAAGACCTCCACCAAAGTGCCGTGGCAAGTCACGCTTGGAGCAAATTCGCTGGCAAGAATAACGGTTAAACGGTTGAGCAGCCGCATCGTTGTCGAATTGGCTCGAAAAAGTGGGATATTAAGATGGTTGCAAAGACGCTGCAGCGCCTTGGGAGGACGATAGCGCCTGGCGATAATGACTGCGGGTGTCAGTTCTGGATGCAGAATACTTTTGAGACGCTCTGTCTGCATCTCTTCTTCCAGGCTGCGTAAGTACTCTACCTCCACCTTGCCAAAAACAAGCAAGCGTTTAAAGGCATGTCCCTTTACATAACCGGAAAGGCTCAAGCCTGGCCTGTGGACTTCAGCAACGCGAATAGGGCGATCAAGCCCATTAGCTCCTGCCACTAACTCCAACTCCAAATCATTGCCATGCTGGCTATATAGATCCTGGACTTTATACATAATAAGACACCATCAAAACAAGGGAGTAGTCATAATCGATTTCGTTTTAAAAAACAAGTTTTATGAGGAAAGACGTTTAATTGCTTCCGAGATCGTTTCAGGTGAGGCAAAGCCACTAAAGCGCACAAAACCCTCCCCTAAAGCTCCAAAGCCAACTCCGGGAGTTGCCACAATATGATAATGATGAAGCAGATAATCAAATACTTCCCAAGAAGTGCCTTTATTCATACGCACCCACAAAAAGGGAGCATTATTCCCTCCATAACAAGCATAACCCTTTTGCTCTAATGCTTGTTTCAAACGATGAATATTTTCTCTATAAATGCCTACAATATGCAGCGCCTCTTGATAGCCTTCAGAAGATAAAAGAGCCACCCCTCCTGCTTGAGCAATATTAGAAGCCCCGTTAAAAAAGGTAGAGATTAAACGCTCCCAAGCTCCTTTAATGGACGTTCCATCCCGAAAATGCAGCTGCTTAGGGATGACTGTCCAGCCGAGCCTCACTCCCGTAAAGCCGCCTAGTTTAGAAAATGAACCGGATTCAATAGCAACTTCTCTAGCTCCTTCCAGTTCATAAATAGATTTTGGCAAACCTTCATCTTGAATAAAAGCTGCATAAGCAGAATCAAAAACGATAATAGAGCCATGAAGGCGAGCGTAATCAATCAGTTGCTTTAATTGTTTCTGTGTAGGTACTGTGCCTGTAGGATTATTCGGAGAGCAGAAAAAAATAAGGTCCGCCTTTGGAACATTTTGTAGATCAGGAAAAAAATGATTTTCAGGAGTACAAGGCCAGTAGACAACGCGCTTACCGCAAACGAGCGAAGTATCCACATAAACGGGGTAAGCTGGATCCTGCACAGCAACAATAGCTTCCTGGCTAAAAAGCCACTGCAAACGTCCAATATCGCATTTAGAACCATCTGATACATAAATTTCATCCGGAGACACTTGGCCCTGATAGATCCTTTCGCTAATTAAACCGAGCAGCTCTTGCGATCCATTATAGGGCCCATAGCCTTGATAGCCTGCCTGAGTGCCAAGAGCTGCGGCATAATCACTCATCGCTTCTGCAACACAATCAGGTAAAGGAAGAGTTGTATCGCCCACCCCCAATCGAATGAGCGACGCCTCAGGATTGGCTTTTTGAAACTCGCGGGCACGAGATAAAACCTCTTGAAAGAGGTAATTGGGTTTTAATAAGTCAAAAAAGGCATTGCGTTCTTTCATTAACTCACCTTATGCAAAATGGTTTTTTGGAAGCAAAAGCGA
>CALBHK010000513.1 GCA_937894565.1 uncultured Chlamydiae bacterium | reverse complement strand
AAAAGAAGAAAAAACTGCTTTAGCATTCCATTTAATACAGGCTCTTTATGGTCATGATCAACGTGACCGAGAGGCTTTTCATCCGCATTCTTCACTTATTCCGAATGTCTATGTACAGCAAGCCCGCCAGCAATTGCAAGATAATGTCAAATTTTTATCGATTAAACACTTAGAGCGAAAATAGTTGTATGCAAAAAATCAAAGAACTAATAAAACCGCAACTAGATGATCTATTTGTTGATATTCATAAATTGGTGAAAAAGTCGCTAGATAGACAGCCTTCTTCACCTGAAGTATTGACGAAAGACATGCAGCAAAAACTTGATCAGCAGATCGCTGAAAAATGGCATGACATTAAAGATAGTGTTGATTGTTTGAGTCAAAAGTTGAGCCGAGACGAACAATCAAAACTGATGCAATTAACTGAAGATGAATTTAATAAAAGAAGGAGGCAATTCAACCAGAATGTAGATAAAAAATCATACAGAATTAAGCTAAATCCACATACGAAACGGATAGTACTGCCTAGAAAAATTGAAAGTACAGAGTCACGATTAGAACAGGGGCATCTACATATCCATGTACTTAAGGAATTAAGGCAGTATTGGCAAGATTCATTTGAATATTGGAATGAACCAAAGTACTTATGGGGAAATTTATGCTTAAGTTTTATATATATTTCAGGCTGTGCAGATGAACAGCATTTGATTACTATTCAGAAACAATTGCAGGATGCCATTGAGCTTGGTACAGATCTGAATTGTTTTCGGTTATACCATTCGGACTACAAAAAAATCACTAATCCATTGTTACTACATTATCGTGTTGAAAACTCTCAATATGGCAACGATGTAGAACAGGGAAAGTTGTACAAATGGAAACATGTTTTTTTTAACCCATATGCGCAGTTCATTTTACAATATTTAAAAAAGTTGAAAGCCACTCAGAAAGAATTTCGTCTGCAACATTCAGTTGAAGATTGTATTTTAGAAAGCTTGAGTAAGATAGGCAGGAAAAAAAGTCTTGGGGATCTGCAATATCAAATTAAACGCCGTGGATTTCGTGCATTTAATGATGTGCAAATGGTACTCGAATTTAATCCAAACCTCAGCATAGATATATTTTTGAGTAATGTGCTTCAGCAAGAGATTAATACTGTTGCTTTAAGGCCATCCGAATTTAGATTGCTGTGGAATAATGATTACAATCAAGTCACAGAACCAGATAATCGCCCTATTCATTTTGAACAAGAGCAGTTACTTCCTGAAGTTCCGACTGTTCAAAGCAAATTACAAACGATTCCGTATGAGTTGATGTTGTTTGGTCAAAAGAAACGTAAAGGTCAAAAAGTTGAGCGTTTAGATAAAAAGAGGAATAAAGAAGAACGCACGCTACGTTTTTGGCAAGAAACCAGAAGGGTGTTAGAGGAGAAGATAGTTGATGCTAATACGGAGGAAAAGTCTTTAATTGATGCTCAACTACGCTTAATTGAATGGTTAATGCATTTAAAAAAACGAGGGCTTCAATTATCAACTATTGAAAGCTACTTAGGATCGTTTGGCAAAGAATTTATATTTGAGATTTGGCTCAATAAATTAGATTTAAAGCAACAATCCATAGATGACTATGAGGATTTATATCGGCAGCTATTGAAATACAGCAGTGAACGTGATGAAAAAGCAGTTCAACGAGATTCGGTGAAAGGAAAAACCTCTCGTAAGATGCACCAAAGCGCAGAATACCGTTTTGGTCGCCTAAAAGATTTTCATCAATTCTGTATAGAGAATTATGATGCTCCAGGGGTATTGGTGTTACAGAATTCAAGTTTTAAGCATTTACAAATTTGCAATGCACGGCTAGTGAGTCCTTTGCTATTTGGCAAATTATTGGAAAAACTAGAAAATTTAAGTCAAGAGCCAACGGCATCAGAGTGGGTCGATCATCTGAGTTGTTTAAAGCTGATGTATTTACTAAGTTATAGAACTGGACTTCGATTAAATGAAGTTCGTTGTCTTAAAATACAAGATATTATTTGCCCAGAGCTACTTTATAAAGAAAAAGAAAATACAGTTTTTAATAATATCACGCTTCATATCCAAGACAATTCATATCGCCGTCTGAAAACGCGAAGTGCGAATCGTCAAATACCATTGAAAATTGCATTGTCAGAACATGAGTTTTTAGTAGTACAACGTTACATACAACATCGTTATGAGCAATATTTGGTTAATCAGCAGGATGATCTACTTTTTAGTGTGAATCATCGTGTATTAACTGATCAATGTATCAGCAAAATTACAGTAGATTTGTTTAGTCAAATATTAGGTATGCATCATGGCTTTAGTTTTCATACATTACGCCACAGTGCTGCTAACTATCTAGCAATAACTTTGCTCGGTTCAAAAGAAATGATCAAGACCTACACAGATTGTCCTTGGGTAAAAGCAAAAAAGATGAGGGATTTATTGTTTGGTATGAAAGCACGTGCTCAAGAAGAGATTATTCAACATAAATGGCAGGTGCTCGCCTCTTGGATGGGGCATAGCAGTATTGAGCAAACGGCTTCAAATTACCTTCATGTTTTGGATTTATTAGCAGTCGATCGAATTTATAATTCGCCGTGTATCATTTCAAAAAAAGTATTAGAACAGTGTTTTAGTCCAGTGAAGTCAAGTACAGACTACATAAACCTAAATCGTTATACTCAGCAGCAGAAATGGTTTAATTCTTATCAGCAAACACAGCCAGTTACGATGGCTGGCCGACAAGAAAAGAAGTTTAGTATAGAGAAGAGTACTCTGACACCTTTTCAACGTTTGATAAGTTTTAGAGAAGGTCGTTTAAGCGAAGATACCCAAGCTCAAGAATGGATGCAACGATGTCAATGGATGAGCAATAAATGGATGGATCGCCAAAAATTTAATTTAAAAACGAATTATGTTTATAGTAAGAATTTAGAAGAGAGTTGGTTTGATGAACTTTACGAAAAGGCTAAAAAACTGACTCGTCAAGATGAAATAATTCCTCTCCTTGATTTTCATTATAAAGATGATAGGCAGCAAGATGCACTGAAAGAAAAGAACATGGTTAAGGCGCTTAAAATATTATTATTATTTGGAAAACTGCGTAAGAATTTTCTACATTTTCAATGCCGAATGAAAGGTGATGAGCAACAAATTGTTAATTTTATTACTGGTATAGAGCCAATGTTAGGAGATCATCTGTATTTAGAAAAACAAAACTACCCAGTTAATTTGGATGCTCCTGAGCGAACCGTTAAATTTAGTTTTCAAAGAGTTGTCGGCTCTAACAAAAAAAATGTTACTCCGCTGGTTATATTTAATTTAATGTTAAAAATGATGCAAAAAGATGAACTCTGGATCAAATAGCCTAAGCAAACTGAAAAGGGGGAATTGTTTAAAAATCTCTCTGGTTATAAGTAAACTGTCTTTATGAAAAGCATCATACTAACTTTGATTCATAATAAAGGGAATTTAAAAGCTTTAGCATCACAATTTGGTCACTGGATTTTAGACAATAGTGTAAAGATTAGCACTTTGGTAAATCGATGAGCTAAAGTGCTGTAGTCCAAACTCGATCTGACAATTACCCATTTTTTAGTGTGCCCGTCAGGTTAAATTTGAACTGAATTTTTCTCAGC
>CALBHK010000512.1 GCA_937894565.1 uncultured Chlamydiae bacterium | reverse complement strand
ACAACAAGACTTTAAATTATAAAAAATTTATTGACCACCACAAAAAGTTACACCCAAAAAAGAAAGCCTGCTTGTAAAAAAATATTGCCATCTGATACCCTTATTAAAAGGAGCTTTGAATGTTTTTTACAGAAAAAAATCAGATTAGTTTTCAATTTGAACAATCTGCGTTCAAACTCTCATCTTTTGTCCTTATTAACGTCTCCTTAATTGTCGTGCGCAAAGCGCACATTTAATCCACCCAAAAAACCTCTATATCTTTGTTCATAAAATTTAAAATAAATTAAGGAAGACGTATGAAAAAATTATTCAAATCACAATCACTTGCTATTGGGCTGGCTATGTTCTCCATGTTTTTTGGGGCTGGCAATATCATTTTCCCTTTAGCACTAGGTCAATATGCTGGGGACAAAAATTTTTATGCCATATTAGGGCTTATTTTCACCGCTGTGATCATGCCTATTGCAGGGGTCATTGCCATGATCCTCTTTGATGGCAACTACCGTCATTTTTTTGGAAGGCTAGGTAAAGTCCCCGGATTTCTGCTTAGCCTCACCACAATTAGTCTTTTAGGACCTCTGGGGTCCACCCCCAGATGTATTGCACTTGCATACACAACACTTAAAGGCTTTGTAACTATTTCCCCTGTTCTATTTAGCCTACTATCTTGTGTTCTTATTTTTCTTTTCAGTTTTAGGAAAAATCACATTTTGACCCTTTTGGGGTGGGTGTTAACACCTTTGTTACTTGGTTCTTTGGTTTTTATTATCATCAAAGGACTTTTTGCACCTCCTAACTTGACTGAGATGAGCTATGAGTCTACAGAAATGTTTTTCTATGGACTTAAAGAGGGTTATAATACGATGGATTTATTAGCTGCATTCTTTTTCTCCTCTACTATCATCACTATTCTCAAGACGAGGCTAAAAAGTGGCCAAACGCATTTAAATTATCTCTACACTGCCCTCTATGCAAGTCTAATCGCTGCTTTTTTACTTGCCATTGTCTATGTAGGTTTTAGCTATCTCGCCGCTTTTCATGGAAGCAACTTAGGAAATACAGGAAAAGATGCTCTACTTGCCGCCATCACCATGAAAATTGCAGGAGAACATGCGGGACTTCTCGTGTGCGTAACGATTGCTCTGGCCTGTTTAACCACAGCTATAGCTCTGATCTCTGCTTTTAGCGACTTTGTGCAAAAAGAAGTTTTTAGAGAAAAAATTAGCTACGAAGTGACGTTAATACTTGCTTTGCTGCTTACTTTTTTTGTCTCTACTTTTGAATTCACCGGAATTTCCTCATTTTTGGGGCCTATTTTACAAATATGCTACCCAGGACTGATCGTGCTGACCTTTTTGAATATCATTCATAAGTTGGGACGCTTTAAGCCGATAAAAACACCGGTCTTTATCACCTTTGCCATCTCTGCCTACATTTATGTAGTAGAATTGATATAGTTATATCCCGCCCATAGTTCCGATATCTACAGGCTCTGTGGGCGCTATTTTTTCCACAAGAATAGAAGCCTTATTATGATCGACCTCTAAAAAACCCCCGGAAATATGATAGTAAGATCTCTTATTATTCTTATCCGTAATCACAAGAGTCCCTTCTTTCAGGGACGTAATAAGGGGAGCATGATCTGAAAGCACCCCAAGATACCCTTCTGTACCTGGCGCAATTAAAGCCACGACCTCATCATCCAAAACAATTTCTTCTGACGTAAGAATCTTTAAATGATACATGAGTTACTTCTTCTTCATAGATTCGGCTTTTTCAAACACTTCTTCAATGGGCCCCACCATATAAAAGGCTTGTTCGGGAATAGCGTCCATCTCGCCATCAAGAATCATTTTAAAGCCCTTAATGGTATCTTGTAATTGAACAAAACGTCCTGGTTTACCTGTAAACGTCTCTGCAACAAATAAGGGTTGAGAGAGAAATTTTTGAATCTTACGTGCTCTGGCAACAAGGTGACGATCCTCCTGAGATAATTCATCAATTCCCAAAATGACAATAATATCCTGAAGCTCTTTATATCTTTGCAAAACCTTCTGCACAGCTCTGGCAACGCTATAGTGCTCTTCTCCAATCACTTTTGGATCTAAAATTCTGGAAGTAGAAGCTAAAGGATCTACAGCCGGATAAATCCCGAGCTCTGCAATCTGTCTTGAAAGAGCAGTGGAGGCATCCAAATGGGTAAAAATACCAGCTGGTGCCGGGTCTGTATAGTCATCAGCTGGAACATAAATCGCCTGAACAGAGGTGATGGACCCTTTTTTAGTCGATGTGATCCTCTCTTGCAACGCACCTATATCTGTAGATAAGGTCGGCTGATAACCCACAGCTGATGGCATCCTGCCCAGTAAGGCAGAAACTTCCGAACCTGCCTGGACAAACCTAAAAATATTATCAATAAATAACAAAACATCCTGACGCTCTTCATCCCTAAAATGCTCTGCCATCGTTAAACCGGTTAGCGCCACACGCATTCTTGCTCCGGGAGGTTCATTCATCTGCCCAAAGACCAAGCTTGTTTTGGATAAAACCCCAGAATCTTTCATCTCAAGCCAAAGATCATTCCCTTCCCGTGTACGCTCACCCACTCCGCAAAAAACAGAATAGCCCCCATGTTGAATGGCGATATTGCGAATCAGTTCCATCACAATCACAGATTTACCCACGCCTGCCCCACCAAAGAGGCCCACTTTTCCCCCTTTTGGATAGGGTTGTAACAGATCAATCACCTTGATGCCGGTTTCAAAAATAGATGTTTTAGTCTCTTGCTCATCAAAACTAGGAGCCGATCTGTGGATGGGAGAGCGTAAAGTATGATCTGGAAAGCTGCCCATTTCATCAATTGTATTACCTAATAGGTCAAATATACGTCCTAAAGTTTGCTTGCCTACAGGCACTGAAACGGGAGCGCCTGTGTCCACTGCCTTCATCCCACGAATAAGGCCATCAGTAGATGAAAAAGCGATGCAGCGGACGCGATTTTCTCCCAAATGCATGGCCACCTCGGCCGTGAGGTTAATTTTTTTCTCTGCATCCTGAATAGTGATTGCATTCAATAGATTGGGTAATGCATCGGATGGAAATTCCACATCAATTGTGGGACCAATCACCTGTTTTAAAATTCCTTCAGCCATATTACCTTAAATTTTAAGTTTTAGCGTAACCCTTCCGCACCGGAGGTGATTTCAATCAGCTCCCGTGTGATCCCACTTTGACGGACCTTATTGCGTATCAAAGTTAATTTTTCAATCATCTCTTCCGCATTCTTCGTGGCCGCGCGCATAGAAAAGATACGTGCTGCGAGTTCTGAAGCATAGGCATCATTAAGAGCTGCCTGTATTTTCGTGATGCAATAGCGGGGTAGAATTTCAGCAAAGACCGTAGCTGCATCCGGTTCAATAATATAATTTTTTTTAGAGGAGCAGGAAGGTTCTATTTCAATATTTAAAAATTTATCCACTTTCACTTCCCTGGCACCCATATTAATAAAATGCGTGTAGACCAGATAGATTTCATCCAAATGGCCATTCAAATAAAACTCCATTAATTTATGAGTCAATTCTTCTATCTGTTGATAAGTAATTTTTCCTCCCCATCCATCCAATATAGATGAAATGCCCCATTTCTTATGTTCAAAATAATGAATCGATTTCTTTCCCACAAGAATGAGTTCCACTTCCTTATCCGCATGTTCTTTTAAAAATTTTTCAGCAGCATTGAATACATTATGATTATAACCACCACATAATCCCCGATCGCCTGCAATAATGACTAGACCGATCCTTTTAACTGTACGTGCAGAAATCAAGGGGTGATGCAACTCATCCGATGCGGCAATGATAGAATCTAAAATTTCTTGTAATTTCAAAGCATAAGGACGCGAGGACTCCGCCTTTGTCTGTGCTTTATGTAAATAGGAAGCGGCTACCAGTTCCATGGCCTGCGTGATCTTGCGGATATTGGTGACAGATTGGATCTTTCGACGCGTCTCTCTTAGTGTTGCCATTGCTGTTTAAATCCTTCCTTAAACTTTGCTGTAGCTTCATTTAATTTATTAAATGTAGCCTCGTCCAACTCCTTAGTATTCGCGATAGTCAGAGGAATGTCTGGGTATTGCTCTTCAATAAATTGATAAAAGCCCTCAACAAAAGAGTTGATGGCATTCATTGGGAGATCATCAAGATAGCCTTGAGTACCGCTAAAAATGATCATCACCTGTTTTTCAAGGGAAAATGGGGTGTTTTTATCTTGTTTTAGAATTTCCACCATTCTCTCTCCCCTAGTCAGCTGAGCAAGGGTCGCTTCATCTAATTCAGAGCCAAATTGAGTAAAAGCGGCGAGTTCTCGAAATTGCGCTAGATCTAAGCGCAAATTGCCCGCCACCTTTTTCATTGCTTTTGTCTGTGCTTTACCCCCCACTCTTGAAGCTGAAATTCCCACATTAATGGCGGGGCGAACACCTGCGTAAAACAGATCTGGCTCCAGGTAAATTTGTCCATCCGTAATGGAAATGACATTCGTTGGGATATAAGCAGAGACATCATTGGCCTGAGTCTCCACAACAGGCAGAGCAGTTAAAGAGCCTCCCCCTCGTGCAACACTTAGTTTTGCAGCTCTTTCCAATAAGCGAGAATGCAGATAGAAGATATCTCCTGGATAGGCTTCGCGCCCAGGAGGACGACGCAGCAAAAGAGAGAGCTGTCTATAGGCTTGAGAGTGCTTAGTCAGGTCATCATAGCAACATATAGCGTGTTCTTTATTGTACATAAAATATTCGCCCATAGCAGCACCGGCATAAGGAGCTATATACTGTAAAGAAGCGGGTGATGAAGAAGCGGCAGAGACTACAATCGTATATTCCATAGCCCCATGCTCTTCCAATTTCTCAACAAGCTGAGCAACGGTGGATTCTTTTTGCCCGATCGCCACATAAATACAATAATTATTTTTGCCTTTTTGGTTGAGGATCATATCAATAAGAATAGTAGTTTTCCCCGTCTGACGGTCCCCAATAATTAACTCTCTTTGTCCACGGCCAATAGGGATCATCGCATCGATTGCCTTAATGCCCGTTTGAACAGGCTCGCTCACCGGCTCTCGTTGGACTACATTGGGGGCTATTCCCTCCAAAGAACGTCTTTGCGTTGTGCAAATAGGGCCTTTTCCATCAAGTGGTTTTCCAAGAGGGTCTACCACTCGCCCCACTAACGCCTCTCCAACAGGAACTGAGGCAATTTGACCTGTTCTTTTTACAATATCGCGCTCTTTAATTCCAATACCTGATCCGAGCAGAACCACCCCTACGTTATCCACTTCAAGGTTCAACACGATGCCCAAAGTGCCATTAGGAAATTCTACAAGCTCCGACATCATCACATCGTCCAATCCCCATACGCGGGCAATGCCATCGCCCACCTGCAAAACATGCCCAATGGATTCTAAAGATAGCTGCTCCTCATACTTTTCTAAATTCTCTTGAATGATCCAGGAGACTTCTTCCGGTTTGAATGTCATGATACTCTCATTAAATTTTCTTTTAATTTCTTAAGTCTGGTCGCTACACTCCAGTCCAGCATTTCGTTTTCTATGACTAAAATTGCCCCTCCAATTATTTTTGGATTGACTTTTTTGTTTAGACTAATTTTCTTGCAAAAATCTTTTTCCAATTTCTGTTTAAGCTTTAATTCAAAGTCAGCATCTATGGGGACTGCGCTCACAATATCCACTTCCCATACTCCCAAACATTTGTTTGCCATGCGTTTATATTCACGGCCAATAGATTGCAGGTTATCCAGCCTGCCCTTTTGAATCAAATAAAAAATAAAATTGATGAACATGGAATCCAATTTTTCTCCCAATAAATTTTGAAAAACTTCTTTTTTCTCAATTAAAGAGATTGGAGATTTTAGAAACTTTACCAACTTAGGGCTCTGGTTCAAAACTTTGATTATAGATTCAAAATCCCCGATTAAACTCCCTTTAATACGATCTAAATCAAACAATGCTTTAGCATAACGCGCAGAGATAGCGTACTCTATCATTTTACTTGCGCCTCTCCAATAAACTTAGTAATCAGTTCCCTTTGACCTGAATCATCTAATTTTTCTTTCAAAATCTTTTCTGTAGCATGAATAACCAGGTTAACAATATCGTTTTTAAGTTGATTTTTTGCTTTAGCGATCTCTGATTCCATTTCGGATTTTGCTCTTTGCAAGATCTCTTGCGCATGCAATTGGGCCTCTTTTTGAATTTGCGAGCTCATTTTTTGACTCTGCAGAACAGCTTCTTGCATTTTTTTTCTTACCTCTGCATCTATTTCCTTAATTTTTTCTTGATATTGGATGCTCAATTGGTCCATCTGCTCTTTTTGGGCAGCAATGGAATCAAGTTCTGCCTGAATTTTTTTTCGACGCGCTTCCAAAATATCCAAAAGAGGTTGCCAGCCATACCTTTTCATAACCCAAAGCATGACTAAAAACGCAATGATCTGAATGATGATCTGGCTGATATCTAGATTTAGCATAGATTTTTTCCTTAACCCATCTTTCCGAGAGAAATGAAAAAGACGATGAGAGCATAAATCGTTAAAGCTTCAATCAGAGCGGCACCAATAATAAGGTTTGTTAAAATTTTTCCCGACGCTTCCGGCTGACGCCCTATTGCTTCTAAAGCGCCTTTAACAGCCATTCCAAGCCCAATTCCAGACCCAAGCGCGGCAAAGCCAACTCCTAAGGGGGCTGATAAAGCAAGGGCTGATGCGACATCTAATACACCTAACACAAATGGAACATCCATTTTTATTTCCTTTGGTTTTCATTGGTTATATGAATTTCTTCTGAGTGAGGAACTGATAACAAAATATAAATCGTGGTCAGTAAAGTAAAGACCATGG
>CALBHK010000511.1 GCA_937894565.1 uncultured Chlamydiae bacterium | reverse complement strand
CTCAATAGTTAATTGATTAATACCTCTCTGTGCCCCAATTCTTCACATGAACCAATTTTTTTAGGAATTATTTGATAAAATGTGGGCTTAACAGAAGTTTCCTCCATTTTTTTATTAAGAGTCTTTACCCCTTTATTTAAAGGTATAGTAGATGTTGTATCAGGAAAACGCCAGTCCGTGTAACAAAGGGTGCTATCAAGACAAACTTTACCCTTTTGTATTTTATTTAATTTTTTGATTTCCCGTTCCGTAAAAATCTCTTTGGTCATACGTATCGAAGTCTTTGATGTGATGACAGTAAGAGAGAAATTTTTAAATGTTGTGTTCAAATAAGTTTGTGCTTTGGTAGATAAAAAAGGAATAACGAGATAAACTTTGCGTTTCGCGATCCAAAAATTTGATTTTAGCTCATTATCCAGTCTTTCTAGACTGGTGTAAATCTGAGTGCCTGAATAGCTGGAGTCGTCAAAAATAACTAGTGCTTTTTCGTGAATTTCAGAGGCGCTTGTTTCTATATCCTTAATAAATACATCTTCTCCTAATATGGAGCCTTGATGACCAAGTCCAAAGCAGGAAGAGGGCATTATGTCTAGATGCTCAGTTGCTAACGATGCTATCCATTGTTGGCTCTTTCCCACAACAAAGCCAATAGCATATTTGTCTATTTTGTTGGAAACAAAAATGCTGTTTAATTCTGTAACACACTCTTTTAGTTCCTCTTTTAATTGGTTAAATCTGATATGTTGAATGTTTTCGATCACTTTTTGTGCGAAAGGTTGATCTTTTTCTTCATGGCTTTCAATCCATTTTTTACAAATTTCTTTATTTGGAGGGTAGGATTCTTTCGGGATGGCAGGACTGACTGTCAAGGGAATGTTGTTGTTGTCTAGAATTTGTTGTTTTTTTACCAGAATTTTTGTGAGCTGCTTATTTTCGTTTATAGGTGTTTTAGGATATACTTCGTTATTTTGTTTTCCGAAACTTCTAATAATAATCATTTCAAATAATGATGCAATTTGGCTTATAATTGGAAGAAATTCTAATAAAGCAATTCCGAGGTGTGTTAATCTCTCTCTCCGATTTGGAGATCTTTTGGCTGCCTTTAAGTGTCCGCAAAAATTTCCCCAAATTAACGCTTTGCCAAGCGAATATTTTTCTTCTATCCTGTAATTAAAACAAATCATTTTTATTATTTTTTTTGTTATATGTTAATAGAGAAACACCTTGAAGATTTGGTTTTTTAAAACGTCGGCAGCTGCTGAATTTAAGTCTGTCTGCATCGTCTAACTTGTTCAAGTTGAATTGCTTCGAAACCGGCAAGGCTGACTTAAATTCAGGGTGCCTCCTCGTTAAATTCCCAAATCTTCAAAGTGTTTCGGCATAATAATATCACAAAAAATGTCAAATGTCAAATGGGCGAAGCCCGTGGGGTGTAAAACTCAAGTTGTGAAGAAGGGATGAATTTGCTATTCTGAAGACAATTTTAAGAAAGTAAATATAAGTGCATAGCAATGAAGATTCTCCTCTCATGGTTAAAAGAATTTATTCCCGTTCACCTTTCTGTAGAAGAAATTGCGCAGCGATTAACAATGGCTGGCCTGGAAGTGGATGGGGTTGAAAAAAGCGAGCCCCCATTTACTGATGTTGTGGTTGCAGAAGTTGTCAGCTGTCAAAAACATCCCGATGCAGAGAAATTAAGCCTGGCTATTGTAAGTGATGGGGAAAATACCTATCAGGTTGTCTGCGGAGCGCCCAATTGCAGACAAGGGATTAAAACGGCTTTTGCTAAAGTAGGAGCTAAACTTCCAGATGGCGATAAAGTTTTTAAGGTAAAAGAAGCTAAAATTCGAGGGGTTGAATCTTTTGGCATGCTCTGTTCAGAAAAAGAGCTCAATCTCTCTGAAGAAAAAGAAGGTATCATTGAATTTGGCGCTGATAAGACTGTGGGAGAAAGTGTAGGAGCTCATCTATCGGATGTGATTTTTGATATTTCTATTACTCCAAATCTTGGTCATTGTTTAAGCGTATTAGGAATTGCAAGAGAATTATCCGCAATTACAGAAATCCCGATGCTTCCACTCCTCGCCCAATGCAGCGAAGGGATAGAGCAGACCGCTCAATCTATTGAGTTGAGCGTGGAATCTGCTGAAAAATGTCCCAAATACTGCTGCCGTGTGCTTAAGGGAATTAAAGTCGGAAACTCTCCTTTCTGGTTAAAGCAGCGTTTGGAAGCTGTGGGAGTGCGCTCTATTAATAACGTAGTCGATGTCACCAATTATGTCATGCATGCGTTAGGGCATCCTTTACATGCTTTTGATTTAGATAAGATAGAGGGCTCAAAAATTATAGTACGCCCGGCAAAAGAGGGTGAAAGCTTACTCACTTTAGATGGAAAAGAACGCCTATTGCATCCTGAAGATTTAGTTATTGCAGATCCAAATGGTGCTTTAGCTCTTGCCGGTGTGATGGGGGGGATGAGCTCGCAAGTAAGTACTCAGACAAAAGATATTCTCATCGAGTCTGCTTACTTTTTGCCGAAATGGGTGCGTCGTACTAGCAAACGTCACAGTTTAAGTGGTGAAGCTTCCAAACGATTTGAAAGAGGAACAGATCCTCAAAGATTGCATGACGCCTTAAATTTGGCTGCAGCCCTGATACAAATGTGTGCAGGTGGAGAAGTGAGCGCGGGAATTTTAGAGCAAGTTGAAGAAATAAAGCCTCGATTTGTAGAAATGCGCGTTAGTTATTTAAATCGACTTTTAGGTTTTCAATTTAGTGCTAGCGAAGTGGAGAATTTTTTCTCTCGTTTGCATTTTGAATACACTAGAAAAGGGGGAGCCAGAAAAGAGGGAGATGACCTGATTGTAAAAGTTCCCTCTTACCGCCATGACATCACACAGGAAGTGGATTTAATTGAGGAAGTGGCAAAATTGTACGGATTTAGTCACTTTACTACAGGTGAAGTGCGTTTTACTCCCTCCAATCTTGCTCATGATCCTCTTTATCTTTTTGAAAGAGAGGTGCGCTCTCGTTTAGTGGGAGAGGGGTTGCAAGAACTTCTTACCTGTGATTTGATCTCTCCTCAAGAGGCTGCCTCCGTTATGGACCCTTGCTCCCCAGAGGGGCTTCAGAGAGGAGGACTTCCCAGAGAAGGGCTTCAAGCCGAAGCGATAGTCAAAGTGATGAACCCTACAAGTTTAGATCAATCTGTGCTGCGTCATACTTTATTGCCCGCTTTATTGCGTGTGGCTAAATATAATTGGGATCGTCAGGTGAAAAATATTTGTGGTTTTGAAGTGGGAAGAATCCATTTTAAAGAGGGAAATTCTTATTTGGAGCCCAGTGCTTTGGGCATTATTTGGACGGGAGAGGTAAGAGAGTCTCATTGGGGAAGAAAGGCTGAGCCTGTAGATTTTTATGATTTAAAAGGGGTTGTAGAGAATTTGTTAAAAAGTTTTGGTATAGAAGAAGTGGAATTTACTCCTAGTCAATTATCTCTTTTTCATCCCGGGCGCAGCGCTACATTATCGGTTGGGGGAGCTCGTATTGGGTCTCTTGGCCAGATTCATCCAGCCATGATGAGAAAACTAGACCTTCCGGCGGATCTTTATTATGCGGAAATTATTTTAAATGACCTGATCGCCTTTAGAAAAGAGAATTATAGATACGCACCGCTTCCACTTTATCCCTCTTCAGAGCGTGATTGGACAGTAACGCTTAAACAAGGGGAGTCTGCTGCATTGATTTTTGATGCTGTTAAAAAAGTAAACTCTTCTTTATTGGAAAAGATGACTTTGGTAGATCTTTACGATGATATCAATAGGAAAGTGACATTTCGTTTTGTGTATCGGCATGAGAAAAAAACATTATCTCAGGAACAAGTGGATGCAGAGCATGGACGTTTGATTGAAAAAATATTAATGCAGCTTGGAAAAGCTTAAGAGGAAATAACAGATGCGATGGATTTTTTTAGTTATTGTGATGTTGAATTTAACGGGATGTGCTCGCCGTGCGAGTCAAGAACATGTGGTGGAACGTCGTTTTGTGCACACATATGGGGTAGAAGTTGAAGGAAATGACTGGCGTGAAAGAGGAAAAAACGGGCAAGTGATCACAACCCTTTTAACGGGAGAAAATGTGATACAGAATTATCAGGAGGGGGAATTGCATGGATTAAGCCAGGTTACCTATCCTCATAGTGATAAATTGCAGCGCTCTTCTCATTATAAGAAAGGGACCTTGCATAAGGAAGTCTTCCATAATACCTATGGGGTGCCTGTGCGTCAAATCGAACATTTACCTAACCATCAAGAGTGTGTCACGCTTTGGTATGAAGATGGTTCTCCTCAAGCTATTGAAGAGATAGAGGGGGGGGTTGTAGTTGAGGGAAAATATTTTGATAGAAACAATCAAATGGAATCCAGTGTTAAAGAGAAATTTGGACGTCGTGTGAACCGCGACGTTTATGGACAGCACTTATCTACAGATACAATCCAAAATGGAGAGGTCTGTGAGCAGGTGGTCTTTTACCCCAATGGAACGCCTAAAGAACAGGTCTCTCTTTACGATGGAGATGCCCATGGAGTCAAGCGTACCTATTTGCCTTCGGGAGAGCCTTTATCTGAAGAGAAATGGGAAAACGGAAAACAACATGGATTGACAACTCTTTACTGTAGGGGAGAAAAAATTGCAGAGGTTCCTTATGTTAACGGGGTAAGAGAAGGGATAGAGAAACGTTTCCGTGAAGGGGAAGAAGTTGTAGAAACGATTAGTTGGGTGAATGGACAAAGACATGGACTAAGCAAGACTTATATAGGCAATCAAACGAAGCGTTCTTGGTATTTTAGAGGGCAGTTAGTCTCTAAAAGCGCATATGATAGCATGCTGCGCCCTCAAAATTAAAAAACAGCTATTCAGCTGGTAAAGCTGAATAGCTGTGCTATTGTGTATTAAGCAGTCGCCTTTTCAATGATAGTATGCAAAATGGGTCCCGAAATCGCGAGTACAGCCGCTATGCAACCAAGTCCCGCAACTCCGAAAATAGCAGCATGACCAAGTGCGAGTGCAGCTACGAAGTATAGAGCAGCTACAGGAACACTAAGGCCAAGAGTTGCAATATCTCAGATCGGAAGAGCACACGTCTGAACTCCAGTCACATCACGTTATCTCGTA
>CALBHK010000510.1 GCA_937894565.1 uncultured Chlamydiae bacterium | reverse complement strand
CTGCTTGTAAAGGGGGATAAAAATGGGAATGACTGTAATTACTTATGGTGGTGGTGAAATATTATACAGCGTGTTTAATGCCATTGCCATGCTTTTGAATTCAGATAAAGGCATCCTAAACCCTTTGATGATCATTGCGATTTCTTGCGGAGCACTATGGGCAGCCGGAAGCGCGTTTTTTTCATCACAGGCAGATTCTCTCATTTTAAAATACTTTCTGCCTTTAATTACTATTACCAGCGTTCTGATGCTACCTTCCAGCTCCATTAAAATTGAAGATATTGTGACGCATCATTCTTATAACGTAGATCATGTTCCATTTTTTTTAGCACGGACAGCTGAACTCATCAGTTCTATAGGCTACACAATTACGGGTGCTATAGAGTCTGTGATGCACGTGCCCAATGATACCAGCTATAATGCAACTGGCATGATTTTCGGATCTGAATCCACATTAGACATGTCAAAATATAGGCTCACTAATGCAGTCTTAGAACAAAATTTGAAAAGATTCTCCAAACAATGTGTTTTCTATGATATTGCTCTCAATCGTTATACACTGAACGATCTGAAAAAGACATCGGATTTATGGGGATTTCTTGCAGAAAGAAGCTCCAAAGTTAGAATGATCCCTTATACAGATCCTACCGATAAGACCAAAAAAACAAGATTCCTCAACTGCCTTGAGGCTGTGAAGGAGATGACCCCTATTTTTGAAAAAGAAAAAAAATACTACGCTACTCAAGACATCATCAAAGATCTCCCCTTAACTTTTCAGGCTTTAACAGGGCTGAGAAAAGAAAAAGAAGAATTGATCAGTCAACAACTGATGATGAACATGATTTCAGGTGAATTTCAAGGAGAGAGGCTGGCTAAAAACCGTGCGTATACCCAACAAAAAAGCACCTATGTCATTCTAGGATCTCTTGCCTCAAGTAGCCTCATCACTATGCGTGCTGTTCTTGAAGCGCTTATTTATGCCTCTATTATTCTTGTGATCCCTCTTTCTGTTCTTCCTGGAGGACTCTCTTTTGTCACCAATTGGCTGTGGATGTTAATTTGGCTGCAAATGTGGGCTCCTTTTTATGCCATCCTTAACTACATCATGCAAACTGCCGCCCGAGCTAAAGTTGCCGCCATTTTTATTGGCCTAAGCGATCCCGAACAGGGGTTGAACTTTTTTACAAGCGCAGGACTACTTGATATTCATGATAACATCTTTGCCTTAAGCGGTTATCTATCCGCCTCAATACCTTTTATCTCCTATGCAATCGTGAAAGGGGGAGTCTCATCATTTATTCACCTTGCAGGTTCTATGATGACCCCAGCACATGCAGCAGCCACGTCGGCAGCAGGAGAGCAGACATCCGGAAATTACTCCTTTGCTAATACAAGCTTTGGTGGATCTTCTTATGGCAATGAGTCTGCATTCCAAAAAAATAACGCCCCCTCTTTATCGCACGGATATACAACAGAACATACAGGGGACACATCAATAACACAAACGGCAGAGGGGAAACAGATCATCAAACAACATCTTTCAGATTTTGGAACAAATATCAATATTGATGAAACAATCTCAAATGGATTGCAAAATAGCAGACAACATGCAGAGATGGTTACCATCAGCGAGCAGAAGAGTTTTGCAGAGAGTGCATCGTCCCACGGAAGAAAAATGGCAGATTTCTCCTCTCATCTTGCTCAGTCCAACAATCACGCCGTTGGTCTATCAGAAAGAGATGGCGTGAATATTCAAGAATCGGCTAGGCAGTTTGAGAGTACGGCTCATGATATGGCAGAACATCACGGGATCACAGATAAACAAAGCCAAGCAATCCTAATGGGCACCTCCAATATTGCCTCTCTTGCAGAAGCTCTTCCCGTGGTTGGACGTATAGTGGCTAACGTCATACCAAATCTCACATTTGGACGCGATGCATCAATTGATGCTATCGCCAGTGAAGCAATCCGTATCGCTGGAGGAGTAGAATTTCAGGCAAATACTCAAAAGATTTTAGACTATGCCAAATCGGATACATTCACATCACTGGATGACAATGGCATACGATATGTCGAAGGCATCACGCACTCCTTAGATAAGGTAGAATCTTCTCAAATGTCATATCAAGCAGCAAAAACATACTCTGATCAACTCTCTAAAACTGAGTCTTGGATGGAACAAAATTCGCTATCCATCAAACAAACACTCAACCAAGATTTTGTAAATTGGACAAGTGAAAAATTAGGAATTCCCGAAGCAAGACGCATTCTGACCGAAGGCTCAAAAGCAGAAAAAGAAGCCCTCGTGATTGAATTTTCAGATGATTACCGTAATGAGTTGTTTCAAAATTTTTCAAATAGAGAGAGTGAAAATTTTGATGAGGTTTTCAAATCGGCACATATCCCAACCATTAGCGAGCGTGAAAAAATAGACCATGAATTAACCTCCTCAGGCTTAAATGAGGAGCGTAATCGTCTTAACTCTAAAATTTCATCTGCAAGCGATTTTGTTGGGCAAATGAAAAAAGAGACAAGCGAGGGGATCTCAGGACTCTCATCCAAAATGTCTCAACATCTAAATGCAAAAAGCAACCAAGGGGCTTTAGAGAGATTGTGGGAGGGACCGGCAGGGAACATTAACATGTCAGAGAAATATTCAGAAAACTCGTTACCTCTCGGGGTGAACAAATAAATGGACATTTTTAGCATTCTATCTAAAGGGGGGCAAACCTGGGCGCATCGCATACGGATGCTTAGGCAGGTTCTAAAAATCATCGGCTCTATTTGCTTGGCAGTGAGCCTTTTTATCTTCGGTTCACTGATGATCAATTTGCATTTTTTCTTTTACGAAAGCGCCTATTACTATGCTAAGGCTAATACAGTGGGTCTTTTTATGCCTGAAATCAGCGTAAACGCCTCATTTTGGGAAGGGGTTTCCAATCAACACATCAACTCCGATACAGTTTTAATTTCTTCCGAAAAAGTATCCAAAATCACAGAGCCCTACGTGAATCTCTTTTTAGATCAAACCATTCAATACCTTGGCATCACAAAAAACGTCTCTTTTTACACTATGCTTGTCGTTATTTGCTTTTTTCTTCTAAGGGGTTTCTTATCTAAAAGAAAAAAACATGTATCCGGAAGGGTTTTAGCTTCTTCTTGGTGGCTCACTTTACGATTAAAGCTTACAGGTCGAAGCTCTGTCATTAAAATCGGCGATTTACCTTTATTAAAAGGATCCGAAGTGCAGCACATCATGATCACAGGAGGAACTGGAAGCGGAAAATCAAACTGCATGCACCATCTTCTTAAGGATATTCGTGCCAACAAACAGCGTGCGGTCATCGTAGATACTACAGGTGTATTTGTAGATCGATATTTCAGAGAGGGGAAAGATAAATTACTAAACCCTCTTGATAAACGCACAGAGCTTTGGAGTCCTTGGGCTGAATGTCACAATTCTTTTGATGTGGACGATCTTTCAGAGTGTTTTATTCCAAGCAGTTATTCAGAAAATGAAAATTATTGGAGAACAGCCGGAAGAGTACTCTTTAGTTCATTAATGCAAAAATGCGAATCTACAAAAAGAACATCAGAATTATCACGTTGGATCTTATTTGAACCTCTTACAAATTTATGCAAATATATCCAAGGAACGAAAGGGGCAGCTCATCTAGACATGAATTCAGAAAAGACAGCAGCTTCGATCAGATCTGTCACATCGTCCTTTTTGAGCAGCTTAGAATTTCTTTCCGATACAGAAAATCCATTCTCCATCAAAGAATGGATGAAACAAGAGGACGATAGTTGGCTATTCTTAAGCTGCACACAGGCACAACGCGCTTCACTTCGTCCTCTTCTCTCTTGCTGGTTTTCCATTGCGACTAGAAGCTTGAGCCAGCTTGAACCCGATTTTAATAGAAGAATCTGGTTCGTTGTCGATGAATTGCCAAGCCTCAACAAACTTAAAGACTTGGATTTTTTCCTGGCAGAGAGTCGAAAATACGGGGGATGCGCGATGATCGCTCTACAAAGCATCTCTCAGTTAGAATCTATTTACGGTCGAGACATTACCAAAACAATTGTTGGAAACTGCGCTACAAAAATTGCATTCTCGGAGCAAGATCCCGAAATCTGCGAGCGTATTTCTAAAGCATTTGGCGAAAGAGAAATCAAAGAGTGGCAAGAGAGTATCTCCTATGGCTCCTACGATGCTAGAGATGGTGTCAGCCTATCCAATCAATCCAAAATCATTCCTCTTGTCTCTCCAACAGACATTCAGTCACTTAAACGCAACCAAGCCTTTGTAAAACTGCCCGAAAACCTTCCAATTACAAAAGTTAAGCTGGTGATATGCAAAACTTGAACAAATAGCTTGCGCAATCTCGCTTCTTTAGAGGCGAGTCAAGCAAGCCAATTTTTGTCTTTATCTCTTTTTCTTCCAGTAAAAATTTTCGACTGATTTATATTTTTAGGCTTTCCTGGGCGCCTTTGATCAGATATGTATTGTTTTACAATGTCTAAAGGAGCTCCACCGCAGGAGACAACACAGTAGCTTAGAGACCATAAGTGTCCTCCCCAAAGTTTGGTTTTGATATGATTCCAGAAGTCTTTCCTTATCATAGTATTGACCTCTTTTACAAAAAAGTTTACCATACACTTTTAATATAGAGCAATCGGATTCACAACATGTTGATGGGCGTAAAACTGAAAGCTAATCCTACAAAAAAACAAAAAATTATTTTAAGTCAATGGATGGGTTGCGCTCGTTTGATATGGAATGCAAAATGTGAAGATAATCACTACCTTAGCCGTTTTTCTATGCGTTATCTTTCCATAGGAACTTATCCTCCGATCGATCAAAAATTCTCACAGTATAAAACGGAGCTAACACCGTGGTTGGCAGAGTGTCCAAGCCAAATTCTTAGAAATGCAGCCTCTAACTGGTACACAACATATCGGAACTATCAAAAGGGGTTGTGTGGAAAACCAACTCGTAAGAAAAAATCAGATACAGGCAGTGTGCATCTGACGAGAGAGCTGTTTTCTTTTAAAAAATGCGAGGATGGAGTTATTCGCCTTTTCATTGGAACTAAAACGAATAATATTGGTTATTTGTCGATTACAAATCATTGCACCTACGAAGAGCCCAACTCTTTGAGAGTGACTAGAAGAAATGGG
>CALBHK010000509.1 GCA_937894565.1 uncultured Chlamydiae bacterium | reverse complement strand
CTCTTCCGATCTACATTTGACCCTTCATGCGGTTGATGGCGACCGGGTAGAGGTGCTTGTGAATACAGAATCTTATTCTGAAAAAGGGCCGGAAGGAAAAGTTATCGCTATTCTAGAGCGCTCTCGTACTCATTTGGCAGGCATTATTTCTGATTGCAATGAGGGCGGCTATTATTCTATTTATTCGCCCATTCTTGGAAAAGAAAAGAAGATAGTTTTATCTCCTACAAAAGAGCGAGAATTACGATTTGGCGATCGCATTGTAATGGAAGTGACGAGCTGGGGGAACAAAGAAGAACCGACCTATTGTAAATATAGCGATTATATTGGAAATATCGATGAATCTTTTTTAGATAACGAAGCAGCTATTGAAGAATTTGGATTGCGCTCTCAATTTCCCGATAAGGTGAGAAAAGAGGGAGCTGCTTGTGGGAATCGGGTCTTAGCTTCAGAAATCAAGGACCGAGAAGACATGCGCTCAATTGAATGCGTGACAATTGATCCTGACACAGCGAAAGATTTTGATGATGCAGTGTCTGTGATCCCAAGAGAAGAGGGCGGCTATCGTCTGATTGTGCACATTGCCGATGTCTCTCATTATGTAAAACCTGGTACTGCACTTGATTTGGAAGCACGAGAGCGCTGTAATTCTACTTATTTGCCTTCAGAGTGCCTGCCTATGCTTCCTAAAGAGCTCTCCGATAATTTATGCAGTCTAAAACCTAATGTAAATAGACTCGCTATTTCGGTGATCATGGACTTCAATGAAAAAGGGCAACGTATTCATTATCGCATTTGCCGAAGTGTGATCCGCAGCGCTAAACGATTCACTTATAAAGAGGCATTTGCAGTCTTAGAAGGTAAAAAAGAGAGCCCATTTTCTGCCCACTTAAAACATATGGTAGCGCTTTGCAAGCTGCTTAAAAAGCAGCGTTATGAGAGAGGCAGCATTGAATTTTCATTGCCAGAGTTGGTTGTGCTTGTAGATAATATGGGAGAGCCTCTAGGGACGGATTATGTGGTCTATGACATTACCCACCAGATGGTAGAAGAGTTCATGCTGAGCGCTAATGAGACAATTGCTACTCATTTGGCAAATCTTGGAAAAAATCTCACTTATCGCATCCATGAAGAGCCCACTGAAGAGAGTTTGAGATCGGAAGAGCACACGTCTGAACTCCAGTCACATCACGTTATCTCGTA
>CALBHK010000508.1 GCA_937894565.1 uncultured Chlamydiae bacterium | reverse complement strand
CGCAGTCTGAAGGACTGCAAGAGTTAGCCTGATGCGTATGCCTGCCTATCCTGTTATTCTTCTTTTTCCTGCATCCTGTGAATTAAGCCTTGATGCATATGTCTGCTTATTCTTTTTCATCCCGTAATGAGGCTTTCATTTAATTTGAAAATCATGAACAATAGTGAAGATACAAAATCAAGAGGTTTTTATGGATTTATTAAACAGTAATTGTGCAGAGAAAGTGGAAAAAGCAAGCCGCATTCCTTTTGTAGGTTTTGTAACAGGTCCTGTTGTAATCATCATGGGCGTAGTGCAATTTGCATTAAATACTGTCGCCTTTAGCTCTCTAATATTTGCTTTTTATGCAAAAAAGCCTAAAGCTGGTTAAATTATTTCCTTTTCTAAAGGCGTAGAAGAGGGGGAAGTTTCATTTTCTTGTATGTGATCTGCTGCGGGATGTCCCCCTGTGGGATTTGCTAATTTAATGCCGGTAAATCCCATAAAAGCCATAGACATAAGCCCCGACATCACAAAGGTAATTCCCATGCCTCTTAAAGCAGGGATCACATTTTGAGAGGCAAGCTGTTCTCTAATCGCAGCAATTAAAGCAATCGCTAGCCACCAACCCACGCCCGTTCCAAATACATAGACAGCATTAGGAATAAAGGGATACTCTCGCGTGACCGAAAAAAGGCAGGCCCCTAATATTGCACAATTTACTGTGATTAAAGGCAAATAGATGCCAAGTGTCGTATAAAGAGCGGGAGTAAATTGTTCCATCACAATTTCTAATACCTGCACAAACCCTGCAATGACAGAGATGAAAATTAAAAATTCTAAAAAATTTAAACTTATATGTTTTGCATCGATACCGAAATAACTAAGATAGCTTAAAGCCCCATCTGCCGTAATAAAGGTATGCACGCACCAATTTAAGATACCAGATATGGTGAGCACAAAAACAACAGCAGCACCCAGTCCATTTGCTGTTTTTAGCTTAGTAGAGCATGCAAGGTAAGTGCACATGCCTAAAAAATTAGCTAAGAGAAAGTTTTCGATAAAAATGGATTGTAGCAGTAATCCAAAAAGGTTTATGAATTCGTAATTTCCCATCCACATACTAGATCCTTATTTTTTATTTTCTATTAACTTAGAAATCCAGATTAATCCCGCAATAATAAAAAAAGCAGCAGGAGGATTGACCATAAGCGCAAAATTTTCATACCCGTTGGGATTAGAGACGTCAGCGTACCAACTAGATGGAAAAACTTGATATCCTAGCAGCTGCCCAAATCCAAAGATTTCGCGTACAATGCCAATCGTACAAATCACCCATGTATAGCCGAGGCCCGCACCAAGGCCATCTAAAAATGCAGGAATGGGGGCTACATTTTTTGCCATGCCCTCTGTGCGTCCCATCACAATGCAGTTGGTAATAATGAGTCCTACATAGACGCTTAAAACTTTAGAGATGGAAAAAGCATAGGCTTTCATGAATTGATCGATGATGATGACAAAAACAGAGATGATGGCCAGTTGCGTGATCATACGGACGCTATCAGGCGTAATCGTTCTCAATAAAGAGACGAAGTAACAGGAAAAGGCTGTGGCAAAGGTGACTGAAAGCCCCATGGCAATTGCCACGGAGAGCTTTACGGTGACCCCAAGGGCCGAGCAGATTCCCAGTACGGCCACTAAAATTTGGTTTTGGCCCCAAATTTGCTCGGTGAGATAACTGAGATTTTTTTTGCTCATTTTGCCTCTTTTTGCGTCGCTAATTTTGATAAAAAGCCTCTATAGGCGCTCAAAGTGTCTTTATAGGCGCTTGTGACTCCGTTTCCCGTAAGTGTAGCACCGGCCATGCCATCTACTGCACTTAACGCTTTAGGACTTGCCGATAGGACATCGCTCACTTTGCCCCTGATTACATTAATGCCGATTTCAGCGCGTTGAAAGTCTGCAGCGCTGCCTGTGCTTTGAGCAAAGATTTTTTTTCCAGGAAAATTTGCCTGCCAATCTGCCTCTGTAATATTAGCCCCAAGTCCCGGCGTCTCTTTTTGATCATACCAGGAAATGCCAATCACTGTATTACCATCTGTAAAGAGAGCGATGTAGCCAAAAATAGCATCCCATAAGCCGTAACCATTGACCGGAATGACATAACCTATAGGCCCGCTTTCTGCCCCATTGGGTAAAATTTTATAGATCAATTTAAGTGGCTGTCTGTAATAGCCCAATTTTTTATGTTCGCTTAGATAAGTTTTCATATCGATTTTTTTTTCTTCAAAGGTCGTCGGATTGCCTTGTGCATCGACTAAAAAGGGGATTAAACGAGAGCGATAGACTTCTAATATTTGCTCATTGGTTGCTTTTTGAGCAGAAGGGTCGCTTTCTAATTTGCCATTTCCTACATATTTGGCATTTTGATACCCCTCTTCAGATTCTTTGGGAAGAAGAAAATACCCTTCGCGATTCATGATCTTTGAAGCAATCATCATTTCTTTGGAGCGATCCAAGTCT
Source organism: uncultured Chlamydiae bacterium (assembly GCA_937894565.1). Classification (GTDB taxonomy): domain Bacteria; phylum Chlamydiota; class Chlamydiia; order Chlamydiales; family CALBHK01; genus CALBHK01. Next base: position 13,932 of record CALBHK010000508.1, on the reverse strand, counting down.
TTAGCCAAATCTTGTTCAGTTTTTAAAGCGCTGGCGAGTGAAGATAAAATCACAGCGCAAATGACACTGAGGACCATCATGAAAATAAGAGTATAGCTGGCAGTTTTTGTATTAAATGACACGGCGCTTTCTCCTTTTCAAGTCAGACCAACGCGAGGCTTTGATGCAGTAGTAGTCAATTAGAGGGTGGAAGCAGTTGCCCAAAATAATAGCAAGCATGACCCCTTCCGGAAAGGCTGGATTGATGATGCGAATGGTTAATGCCACAAGACCAATAAGCAACCCATAAATCCATTGACCTGTTTTGTGAATGGGAGAAGAGACTGGATCTGTTGCCATGAAGACCAACCCAAAGGCCATGCCCCCTAATAACAAATGCTTATAGGCTGGAAAGCTAAATTGTGCTGGAAGCCATGCTCCGTGTTCAGCGCTTAAAAAATCAGAGCCTAAATTAAATAAAAAGGCGGTTAAAAAGGCCCCCAGAGCCATCGATATCATCGTTCTCCAGGAACCGATTCCCGTGACAATGATGACCAGAGCGCCAAGCAGGCAAGCGAGAGTAGAGGTTTCACCCATGCATCCCAATTTATTTCCAAAAAAGAAGCCCCAGTCGCTATTGAGATTTCCAAATCCATTAGATAAATCGGAAAATGCACACGCATCCTGATAAGCACCGGGAGATAGACCTAAGCCCCCTTGCGCAAGAGGGGTACTCAAAAAATTTTGCATTTGTTCTGAAGTCAGCTCCCCAAGCTTTGCATCTCCATTTACATTCCAGATGTTAAATTGCTCTTTAATGGTTTCAATAGTGGGCACATGAGAACCTAAATGATTAGAAGCAATGGCATCAACATGCACACGTTTGATTTCAGGTGATACATTGAATTTGGCAAGGGATGTGGCTTGTGTATAACCATCAATTGCTCCCTTTCCGGCTTCTTTGTTCATTTTCAGTAAGCTCGTGCGCACAACATTGGGATCGCTTCCCACCCAAACATCGCCAGACATTCTACCTGGATAGGCAAAAAAGACAAAAGCCCTGCAAGCAAGCGCTGGATTCATAATATTCATGCCCGTGCCGCCAAAGAGCTCTTTGGATAAAATAACGCCGGCTGAAACCCCCACTGCCACCATCCATAAAGGGAGGGTTGGAGGCAACACCAAGGGATAAAGCATGCCTGTGACTAAAAATCCCTCTGCAATCTCATGTCCGCGAACGCTGGCAAAAAGAGCTTCCCATAAGCCCCCTACAGTGTAGGAGACGATCATCACTGGAAGAAACAAGGAAGCACCTTCCCACAAGATAGAGAGGTAGCGGCTGTCTTTAGCTGCAAAAGCAAAATAACTTTTAAAAGAGTGAAGAGAGGATAGATATTCATCCATAAGGTGGTAATCATTGCTTGAATAGACATAGCTTTGCAATCCACTATTCCAAATGGCCATAAGAATACAAGGTATTAGGGCCAGAATAACTAAAAACATCCAACGTTTAAGATCGACTGCATCGCGAATGTGAGGGCGGGTGGTTGTATTTTGCGGTGTTTCAAAGAGAAAGCTATCTACTGCAGAAATCAAGGGACGCATCGGGGCGAGTGTTTTACCTTTTTCTGTCAGAGAAAGCTGGTAGTCTAAAATTTTTCTTAACATAATTCCTAAAGTCTGATGATGTAAGTTGACATTAGCAGAGCAAGAAAATTAAGAAAAGCAGGTTATCATCCGATACGCAGTCAAATCACAGAATATAGGAAAAAAAGAAGAAGGACAGGATGAGCAGGATCGCCTTCGGCGGCAGGATAAGCAGGATAATTATACTAGATAAGATAAAGTATAAAATTTTACCTTCTTTATTTTAAAAAAAAATGGGAAGAAACCTTTTGAAGTATAGGTATTATGCCTATCCTGCCGCCCAAAGGGCGATCCTGTCTATTCTGTCCTTCTTCTTCTTTTTTTCCTGTATCTTGGGAGTTAGCCTGATGCGTATGGATTATTATCCTATTTTGTTTCTTTCTGCTTTCTGACATAATGAACTCTTTTTCTATAACAGACGAGTCATGATGAAACGGGGAATACGGATTTTATTAATCCTATTGGCTACTTTAAGCTTAGGTTATGCTTCTTTTCAGCTTTTACATCCTAAGCTGCTGGCCTGGTATTTTACCGGTTATTGCTATAAATGTTTCGGCTACTCTATTGATTATCAATCGGCTAAGCATGCTAAAGATGGTTCTTTATTGCTTAAAAAAGTAGTGGCTACTTCTCCCGATTTTCCTGAGGGGGAATTGATTGCACATCGTGTTAAAATCGCTTATGAATTTGATTGGGCACAACGCCTTGTCACCGCCTCTATTTTTCCTGATCAAGTAGAGATCATCCTCAAAAAATCTTCGCAGGTAAAGGCTCTATCTAAGAACAAATCTTCTTTTTTTAAGAAAAAACGACGCGCCTTCTTTTTTATCTCCCCATCTATTTGTTTGCAGAAAACAAAAGGCAAGATTTTGCAAGGGGAAGATGAGCTGCTGGCTTTCTTTGAAGTGGAGGCAGAGGTTGGTAAAGAGAGCAGGGGAATCTTTGTCGTTAAGGATGTGGATGATAAAAAAATTGCTAACGGAAAATTTAATGAATTGCATGGGATGCTACATCTCTCTATAGATCTGAATGATTGTCCATGCAGTTTGGCTGCGCAATTATGGAGAAAAGAAAGCGAGTGGGAGGTCTCTAGTGGACTTGTGGATGGCAGCGTGGATCTCTTTTATGAAAATAGATCTTCCTCGCTCATTATCGATCTTCTGTTTTCTCATGGAGCCCTAATCACAACTTCAAATACCGCTCTTGCCTTTGATGCAATTTCTCTCCATCATAAAAGTGATTTAGAGCTAACAACACTTTCTTTGCAAAATGGAAGCGTGAAATGGAATGATCTTTTTGTGGATTCCATTCAAGGGAATATAGAGATAAAAGGAGAGGAGATTCAGCCACTTTCTTGCCTGATAGGACGTTTATATGGAAACCATATAGAGTTGAGTGTGGGGGGGTATCTACAAGACCCTGAGCTTCTTTTGAAGTTGGAAGGGGAAGGTAATAGAGATTCATTGAAATTTTTTGGAAAATACGTTCAAGAAGATTTTTGGGACAAAGAACCCATTGCTTTAAGTTTGCATAAAAAAGGCAGTGTTTGGAAAGGAGTCTTAACGCTCGGAGAAGACGCCTTCACTTTATTTATGGAAGGCAAAGTAGGGTGGAAACAAGAAAAAGGTTTAACTTGGGATATTGGGGAGGCTAAATTAAGTAGCTCCTTACTATCTCTTGCAAAGTATAGCCCTTTAATGCTTTCTAGCAGGATCAGAAGTTCTTTGGATGGATATCCAAATCATTTCGGTATAGATGGACAGATGGAAATTGAGGCGGTCTTTAATAAAAAGAGAGTTTCACTGAATCAGACTATCCATACCATGGACCTCTCTTTAGGACACTTTGAAATCCACTCCCCACAGCCTTTTATTTTAGCGTATCATTGGCAAGATAGGGAGCCGCATCCAATCATTCAAGGAAAAATGGCTCTCTTGCATGTGATAGACCAAGAGACGGGCTTGTCTTTTCATGAGGCAGAAGGAAATCTTCAATTAGATCATAAAGGCATCTATGTATTTGATTTTTATGCCAATGTTGAAGGAGTGGCGATTAAGGGAAATTTGCAAAGTTTATGGGATAAAAATGATTTTAATATTCATATCACTCATGTAGAAGGTCCCTTTTCTGGTCTTAAAAAAATTGCTTCAAAATTAGAGATGCCGCTTTTTTTTCATAAATTGCCTCTGGAGGGAGTTCTGATTGCAGATGGTGAAGGGATTCATTATCGCCACGAATTTGATCCCCTTCATCCCAAGGGTAAGATGACGCAGTTAAAGATGGAGGGCAGATTAACAGATGGCAGAATGCAGGCCCGTTTTGGTAATATGATGCTAGATCGCCTCCAGCTCTCCTTTCGTTACGATCATACAGCTAATCATTTATTAATTTATGACATTGAAGGTGTGTTGTTAATAGGAAAAGAGGGCAAGACGGATGAATATGTAGTTGCCGGAGATAAGATCTATTTTGCCGATTTTATGGCTCAACAATCTGTTTTTGATTTGTGGGTGGGTTTGCGTAATAGGGATATTTTGCGTTTGGTGGGTACTACGAAGATGGAAAGTGCTGCTGATGGAGAGATGCTTGTGCATTTTGAATTTGATCGGGATTTGACTCATTTTGGCGTGATTTATCCAAAAGTTGCTTCTTTAACTCTTCGAAATTGGGAAAAAATTGAACAGATGGACTTCGAGTTTTCTTTTCAATTATCCACAGCTTTAGGAGACTTGCAACGTTTTGTGCGTTCGGGTTTTTTGGGGATGTCTCCTGGCGTGACTTACGGAATTAGCGGATTGAAATCTGCTAAAGGAGGATTTGAGGCTAGTTTACATTGGGATCAAAAAAACGCTTTCTTTTTTAATTTAAAAGGGGAGGATATAGTGCTTGGCTCCTCTCGTTTCAATTCTCTAAATTTAAGAGGAAAAAAAATTGAAAAATTATGGAGTATCGAAGAGTTGAAACTCGATGAACTCTCCGTTTCAGCTGATATTAAAAACGAAGGCACCAATTTAGTTTTTCCTTTTTTTGGCTTTCATTATGGCTCTGTTGCATTGGCAGGCAGCCATGGGGTTTATTATTCAGAGGATGATCACTTAGAAGGCAATATTGAATTAATAGAAGTGGATTTAAATCAAATCAAAAATATTGCGCAATTTAAAAAAATAGCCTCTTTATATGAACCTAAGGGAAAAATTAAAGCAAAAGGGAGATTGCGTTTAGATTTTTTAAAACAGCATTGGTGGCGTGCCGAAGCTTACTTGAATGGAAAGATGTTGGGATTAGAAATTCAAGGGCTCGCTCTTGCCGATATCGATGATGTAGCTATTGGTTATCTTTCTGATCAAGGAGTGACGCTGCAAGCTCTGGAGACGCATTTGCAGCGCGGAGATGCTTCTCAAGATATAGTTTCAATGCATATTGAGAGAGCTGGCTATGACTTGCGCACTGAAGAATTATGGATTAATGGCTTGCGTTTTAGTCTCCCTAAAGAACGCTTGGAGTGGGCTGCGGATAGATTAACTTATGTTGTTCCGGAAATGTTAGGATTTTCTTTTCCTTCCGATTTGGCACGTCTTCTCGCTCATTCTAAAATAGATGAGCCCTTATCCGGACGCTTTGATATACGTTTGCATCCACGATCAGCTTCTATTAAATTAAAGCTAAATGAAGGGTGGTATTATTTTGGCCGCACGCCTCATTTTTTAAAAGATACTTTGTTTGAATTTTCTCCTTATGAAATAAAATTTTCCACTCTTTATTATTTCAACGAGCAGTGGGTTCTTTTTGCGGGGCAGACCAATAGTCTGGACTTAAAAAAGGGACACTTGATCCTTTCGCAGCAGTTCCAAAAAGAGAGGCCGTTAACAATTAACTGGAAACGCACGGACGAGGGCGGATTCTGGGTAGAAAAGGCCGAGGGAAGTGTGGCCGGAACGGAGATTTTTCTTCAAGGATCTAAAGAAGATGCCCAAAAGAGTTCTTGGAAGCTTTCTGGAGAAATGAATGTACACCTTGCTCAAGCTGCTCAATTTTTTCCTTATTTAGGGTGGGCTGCAATGGCCAAACGCTGGGAGTTAGGGAAGGGCTACCATCTTATTGGTGATTGGGTTGTGCCTAAAAATGCTTGGGATAAAATTCAATTCGAAGGGGTTTTAAAAGGGAATCAAGCTGAAATCATGGGGCATCAAATTGATAAAATAGAAGCTCATTTGCGTCTAAACGAAGAGGGGTTGGTTTTATTAGATAGCCGTATAGAAGATAAAGCGGGAAGCATAGAGATTTCTAAGGCGGTTATTGAAAAATTAGAAAATCAACATTGGATATTAGATATCCCATCTATCACCTTTCATCAATTCAATCCCTCAGAATTACAGAGAATTGGGAAGAGGGAAAATAGATCTAAAAATAATTTTGTATTCAAAAAATTAGAAGCTTATGGAGTTAGAGGCTATATTGCTGATATGCGTACCTGGAGGGCAACAGGCTCTTTTAGTTTTGCTAATTCTGCCAAAACGGGTGAAAAGCAAACCCTTTTTTATATTCCCAATGACATATTAAAAAAAGTCGGAATGGACTTAAATGCATTGACTCCTGTAACGGGGACTATTGAGTTTGATGTGGAAGATGGGAAAATTATTTTTAGCAAATTCAAAGATGTCTATAGCGAAAGTAAACTGCTCAAATTTGTTTTAGCAAAAGAAAGCGTCTCCACAATGGATTTTAATGGAAATTTGAATTTACGTATGACGTTAAAGCCCTATCATGTCATGTTTCGCTTTGCGGAGTTTTTTTCTGTGGGAGTAAGCGGAGATCTTCGAAAGCCTGAGTATAATCTTTTTAAATGAATTCTTTTCTAGAATCGTTTTTAGCGCTTATTTTTCCCCCCATTTGTTTGCATTGCCATGCAGGAGTAGAAAAATCCGGGCACTTATTTTGCGCCTTATGCGAAAAGGCTTTAGAAAACGATGGCGGTATAGAGGAAATTAAAGAAGGCTTATCAATGGCTTCATCGCCTTTTTTCAAGCTATACGTTTTGTATGACTATCATGGCCCGGCAGGAAGTTTGGTCAGAGAGCTTAAATATGGCCAGCAGCTTTATTTAGCAAAAACAATAGCTGCCATGATTGCTTTGGAATTCCATAAACAAAGCTTGGAAATTCCCGATTACATTGTTCCCGTTCCTATTACATTTTTTAAATGCCTTTCTCGTGGATTTAATCAAACGGAAAGAATTGCTCATTATTTGAGCAAGATATGGGGAATACCAGTAAAAAAAAGCCTTAAACGAAGCTTAAAAGGCAAAAGTCAAGCTGGTCTTAGCAAATTGCAAAGGGAGGCGTTGTCGGTTCATGAATTTAGCTTGGTTCAAGATTTAGATTTGCAAGGTAAGGACCTTCTGCTTTTAGATGATGTCATGACAACGGGATCGACATTGCATAAATGCGCTGAAACATTACTTGCAGCTAGACCAAGAGTGATTAACGGTCTATCTTTTTGTTATTCTATTTAAGCTTCCCCTCGTGCCCGTGTACGGATTTTCTACGTGCCCGTGTGCGCGCCCGTGCCGGTGCCCGGATTTTTACCTGAGTTGTTATTTTAGCTATTCTTTATGAGCATGGAAACAACTCCAACCCATAATTTTCATCTTTTTTTTCGGGCACGGGCACGCACACGGGCACGTAAAAACAATTTGTTTCAATCCGGGCACGGGCACGAAGGGAAGTTTTGGGCACCGGCACGGACACGCACCAATTCTTCATGCACGATGCACATAGTGAATGGATAGCTGTTTCATCTTAAGATACAGACTATGAAGGCCGTTTGAACGGCTAGGTGAAAGCAGAGCTGGGATATTCAACTCTTCAAGAAAAAGAGGAGGACAAAGCAAAACTGTTTCTGGCGTCTCCCCATCATAAACCATCACTAAGAGCTGCGCGAGTCCAGAAGAAATCAAAGCATCCGATTCCGTTTTAAAATGCATAAAATGACCATCAAAAGAAGCGACTAAATACATCCGGCTTTGACATCCCTGAACTAAATTCATTTCTATTTTTTCTTCAGAAGATAAAGATAGCTGCAAACGCCCCATTTCCATAATCTTTTCATAAATAGATTCCCGGCCTGCACAGCTGGCAAAGAGCGCTTTAAGTTTTTCTTGTTTATCCAGACAGCTTGTATACATAGTGCATATTTCAATTTTAATTCCTCTATAGTATACAAAATACAACGTTTTTATCCACAGAAAAGGATCACTCCAATGATTTATGCCTCTACCTCTCTCTTTGTTATACTCATAATCATGTTCTTAGCATGGCTACATTACCGCTCTCACAAAAATGCCGCTATAGCAGATCCTGCCTGGGCGCTCTGCTTTACAGCAGCTTCTATCATCTATCTTTTTATGGGCGGCGATATTATACGTAAACTTTTAATCACAATTATGTCCCTCACATGGTCTTTAAGACTTACCGGACACCTTTTACACCGCTACTTAAATACGAGCGATGCCCCTCGCTACATTAAGGTGCAAAACGCAGATAAGCTCCAATCTCTGCTGCTTTTTCTCTTTCAAGGAAGCATTGCATGGGTGCTCTCTTTTCCCTTTTTAATCTCTAATGCCGACCAGGCTCTAGAGCTGCACACATGGGAATATTTGGGCTTTTTAATCTGGCTTGTGGGATTTATCGGAGAGAGCCGTGCGGATACAACGCTGCGTCAATTTAAATCTAAGGAATCAAATAAGGGAAAGGTTTGTCAGGAGGGCTTGTGGAGATATTCCAGACATCCCAACTACTTTTTTGAGTGGGTAGTCTGGATGGGATTTTTCACCTTCTCCATGTCCTCTCCTTACGGGCATTTAATGATCTATTGCCCTTTTTTAATTCTGCATCTTTTATTGCGCGTAAGCGGGATTCCCCTAACAGAAATTCAACTTCTCAAATCAAAAGGAGAAGCCTACCGTCGTTATCAGCAAACTACCAGCTATTTCATCCCCTATTTTTCAAAAGAGAAACCTTGAAAAATACATTCGGTATAGGGCTTTTATTTTTTATTGTTTCTCTTCTTTTTTATATTTTCTTCTTTCTTCTGAACCTGCTTTACAATAGCATTCATAGTTCCTTTTGCCAAATCACCCCCACCCTTACCCTTAATAGGCACAGGAAGGGTCTCTTCTTCTAATTTAAATATAAAATGAGAACCCTTAATTCGATCTACCACCCAACCTTTATCTAAAAGCCACTCCTGCATTCTGTTCGCTTTTATTAAACGATTTTTCTCCAAATGCTCTACTAAATCAGAATTTTTTTTCTTTTTTTGAAGTTTAACATGGCAAATCTGAGTACCAGGCAGTTCCTCAATCGTAGTCTTTTCATTCAAAAAAGATTCCTGATTTAGATTATCCTGATTCAAACTCTCTTTTTTGCGAGACAACTCTTCATTTTTAAGCCGCTTCTGCTCTTGCTGAATCAAATTTTCAAAAGAAAAGTTTAACAGCCATTGAATTGTTGTATCTTCCCAATCAATTTCCACAAAATTTTCTTTTGTTTTTTTATTTTCCAAAGAAAGCAATTCATTAAAACAAGAGACTATCTCAAAACAAGGACAAAGAACTGCTGAAAGGTCGTAACGCAAAATAGGAATTAGTTTCTTCAATAGAAACAACATCTCCAAGGAGGTCTTATTTTCATCCAAGGACATTTTCAATTTTTCAACTATACTTTTATTAAACGCAGACGATAACTCTTTAAATTTATTATAATTTAATTCTCTAAACTCTTTAACGATAGACAACCACAAACCACAAGGCATCTTTGAATTTTTATAGACAAAATTTCCGATCTTTTCAATAGTATCCTCATCTAATACTTGTCCATAAGATTTCAAAACCAGTAATACCGCGCTAAAATAATTTTTAAATTCTTCCTGAATTTCCTTTGGAAGTTTAACCTGCTCTAAAAATTGACTGAGCACAAATGGAATGGAATCTAGACGTTTATCCTCTCTAAATAAAATAAACTGACTGCATCTTATCGCCAAAGTAACCTGAGATTTCTTTACCGCTTGAACAGGATACTTGGCTTGAGCATAAATCCCTATGGAACAAAAAAAACTGTAATAATTGTCAGATAAAAATAAAGAACGCATCGTTTCATGTAAAAGCATAGAGCTAAATTCTTGCTGCGACTTTTCGCTGGATTTCCCTGCCTTATATTTAGAAAGCCACATAGCATGCGTAAGAGGGTTCTCGACACTAACAGACTCAAAAAAATCTTTATTTGGACGCTGGATCTCATTCTCTAAATCCCCAGAAATTTTATTCAAAAAATTGAAATACTCAACAAATTCCATTAAGGAGAGAAATTTTTTATCAAACACAAGATCAAAAGCTGTTAAATGCTTAGAATAAGATTCATTTGAGCAAGAAAGTGAAAAATTATATCCACCCTTAAAAGCAACCGCTAATATTTTTAATAAAAAACGCTTGTAACTAATGAAATTTTCTTTATTAATTAACTCAATTTTACCATCCAAACAATCTGATGCAATATGTTCGCTTACTTGATTAATTGTAGTCATTTCTAGATCAAACACTTCTTGAAGAAGACGGGCGATTTCGTTAACTCTGGCCAGAGGCTGTCTGTACTTACTTAATATTTTTCCTTCTATCTCTTGTAGATTTTTCTTGTTATTCAATTTATTACCATCAAAACCAAACTTACTTTTTTCTAATTTTTTTATTAAATCAATGAATTCATTAATCCTCACTTTCATATTCGGAAAAAAAGAGGGGCAAAGAGCAATGTTATCGACATCTTCAACTTGGAGATTTGGAAGAGCTTTATAAAGATAAATATAAATATAAATCTCATAACAAAGTAGGTATCCTTGCTTAGAAAGATCCCTTCCCTCCTCTACGCGAGAGGCTAAAGCGAGATAAAAATCCTCTATGTTTAAAGATAGATGATGCAAAATGTTTTCAAAAATTCCAACACCCCATAAAAAAGAAGTGGAATGGGATATCTTGCAAAAAACATCTTTACTCTGTTGTGAAATCTTTAAAGTGGAAAAATCGAACAATGATTGTTGATTCCCCTCTACTTGACGGGATAGCTGATAATTAAAAATGTCACTTAAAACTTCATTTTCAGTCTCAGAATTATTTTTCTTTTCAGAAGAAAAGTATGTTTTATTACAATTTACATTTAATTCATTTATATCCATAAAGAACCAACTTGTTTAATAAAGAAGCATCATATTAAACAAAATAAACAAAAAAACAAACAAATGTTTTTTAATTATATTTGATAGAGAGAACGTAGCCATCCGAATTGGGTGAATAGTTCCATTAAAAAAGCTCCTGCAAAAAAAAGAAAAACTAACGCTAGGTATCCTTTGCCTCCAAAAACTTTTAAAGGCCCTTCTCTTTTCTGTGCATATCTTCCTACCCATACCATACAAACCGGAATCATTCCATTTAAAACAGTATCCCCAAAGCCACCTGTTAAATCCAGAGCAACTAAAAAAATATTCCTCACACTTAAAGTCATGATCAATGTTGGAACGATAATAAGCAGTGCCAACTTCAATTTCCCCACTCCCCTTTTAGGAATTTTCAATCCATCGGCCAAAAAATCATACAAACCAAGTGCAATCCCTAAAAAAGAGGTAATGATTGCAAAAATTTCGAAATAAGCGATGGCGTTAGCTAAAAGAACGCTTGGGGCCCTTTGAATGACATAGGGAGTCGCAGTAGAACCTGAATGCAATGCCTCTAAAAGTCCACCTTCGCCTATTGCAGGCACCATCCCTAGAACCACGGATTCCCAAAAAAAATAGATAAAAAAAGTTAAAAAAGAGCCTCCGATTACAGCCATTTTTAGAGCGCCTGCATGACGTTTTAATAAAGGAGTTAAGCTTGGGGCCATTGTCTGAAAACTAAAAGAGGTTAGTAGTAGAGGGATTCCCATTAAGGAATAAGACCATCTTTGATAAAGAAGATTCTCTTTTTGGATGTTAGGTAAACCCGTATAAACAATTATTACATAAGCAGCTATTAAAGCAACCATAAGTATGGCATTAAACCTTCCCACCCATCTAGCTCCCAGATCCACAACAAGACCAAAAACTATAATAAATAAAGCACAAGCAATAGGCTGAGAAAGGGCTAAATTAAATAAAACCTCACTGATTCCACTTATCATGAAGCCGCCGGCTGCTGTATAAGCCATAATAGAGCCGTAGCAAATAAAGAGGTAGACAACCCAGCATAATCTTTTTGCCCAAGTACCTAGAAGAGCTTCTACCATCGAAATCATATGCACTTCCCCCTCCATCCAAAGAGAAGCTTCAATGAGCATCAATCCCGTAGAGGCCATCATGACGCAAGTCAAAAACATCATACACATTGAGGGAACAAACCCACTTAAACCTGTTCCTAAAGGCAGAGCTAACATACCTCCCCCAATACAAGTCCCAGCTACTAAAAGAATAGCTGAAATTACCTCAAACGGCTTTAGCATAAGCTTCCCACACCCATAATATGATAGCCATTATCCACATACAAAGTACTTCCCGTAATGGCTGAGGCAGCAGAAGAGACTAAGAAAGTTGCAACTGAGGCCACTTCCTCTGCTTCCAAACTTTTTTGAAGCGGTGCATTTTCTTCTGCATAGGCGATCATTTTCTCGATAAAGCCAATAGCGCTGGCTGCCCTGCTTTTTAGAGGACCGGCAGAAATAGTATTGACGCGAATGCCTTTTAACCTGCCTAACTCAAAGGCAAGATAGCGCGTATCGCTTTCCAGTGCTGCTTTTGCTGCGTTCAATCCCCCGCCATAACCCGGAATAACTTTTTCGGATGCTAAGTAGGTGAGTGAAAGAACAGACCCCTTTTCATTCATAAAAGGGGCAAAACAAGATGCTAAACTTACTAGGGAATAAGAAGAAGAACTTAATGTAGAGAGATAACCTGCGCGCGTTGTTTGAGTTAAAGGAAGGCTGGCCTCAGGAGAATTTGCCACAGAATGAATAAGAATATCGATATTTCCATGATCAGCTTGAACCTGTTGCGCCACCTCAGAAATCGTATACCCTCCGTGCCCTTCATAGCGCTTGTTTGTTTTAATAGTCTCTGGGACATCTGCTTCCTGATCGAATGCAGCATCCAATGGATAGATACTAGCAAATTGTAAAAGGGAGCCATCTTGTAAGGACCTGGAGCTATCAAATTTACCTTTTTCCAAGGAAGTTGTGAAAATTTTATAAATAGGAGGCCAGACGCCCAATATGACTGTAGCCCCAGCTTCATATAGAGCTTTTGCTATCGCCCAACCATACCCCTGATCATCGCCTACACCCGTAACAAAAGCTTTTTTTCCTTTCAAATCTTCAATCATAATTAACCTAGTTCTTAAAAGTACATAATGCTAAGATGGTAACAGACGACTCGTTTTCATTAAAGATTTAAAAAGGATTTTTTTCTTTAACATTTCTTAATGAAAAAGGAAGATAATTATTAGTAATTGCAAATAATTGTGTGAGGTTGATATGGCAGACGATCTAAAAATCGGACCTTGGAACCTTGAAGAATATAAGGCACTTTCCCCGGAAGAAGTGGCCGCTTATTACGGCACCGGAAAAAGAGAGATCGACTTTGATTTGGCCAAATACATACAACATTTATTAAAATGTAAAAATGCTCTTCTTGAAATGGAAGGAACTGAACTCTTAGCACGTAAAAAAGAGCTCGATCACGAAATCCGTTTTCTTAACAAAGTACTAAGCTCCCTAAATGATGCCTCCGATAAAAAATCGGGAGAGGTGAATGTAAAAGGAAGCGCTGATCTGCAGAAACTGATCAAGGAAGCAGAAGCTAAAAACAAAGAGGCGGATGAAATTCTATCTATTGCCGGTAAAGAAATAGAGCGCTCGGAAAATTTACGCAACGCAGGCAAACAGCGCTTAGAAGAATCAAAACTTGCTTTAGAAGAAGGCAATACAGAGGAAGCGGACGAATTAAAAAAATCGGGTGAAGCGCTGCTTAAAGAAGCCAAAGAGATTGATGACCAGCACCGCCCAAATTTTGAACGAGGCAACCTATTAAAAGACTCAGCAAAACCTGTGCTACGCCTTAAAGAATTTGAAAAGCTCAATAAAGAAAATCGTCAATTGATCATAGAAAACATCAATTCTATGATTAGTGAAATTGACACCTTGCGTAAAGTAAGTGACCAGCAGATGAGCGATTTAAACCAGAAACGCAATACATTTGCCCTTTACTTTAAAATGATTGCGCAATCTCTAC
>CALBHK010000507.1 GCA_937894565.1 uncultured Chlamydiae bacterium | reverse complement strand
ATGTGACTGGAGTTCAGACGTGTGCTCTTCCGATCTATAATTCCATCTGCTAAAAAGGGAACAAAGCCCTCTATCCAATCCGCATTTTTCTGAATTAAATCTGAATGTTCTTCTAAAATAGGTTTTAAATTCTCGCCAATTAACTCTACCACTAAATTAAAATGGGACTCAGTTAACGAAAGATCTTCTGCCTTTTCAATATTCAATCGCCCTAAGAGAGCTTTTACAAGTTCTGTAGAATTTTGACCATACGTCTTTAAATCTTGCGCTAAAAAAGGTGCAGTGCGACTTAACAAAGAAAGCGCCACTGTCTGAAACAAAGATCTATCTTCTTTAATCAAATTAGGGTCAATGAGCTTTGACATTAAATTTTCATTAAAATGAATCAACCCTGCTTCTAATAATTTTTCAGTATTTTCAACAGTATCGTTGATTAATAAATCCAAACCGATGTGATCCAGCAGAGGCTGCTCTATTTTCAGCCCTATGTTAATTTCCGTTTTCCGCACAGACTTATCTCTTAAAACTTCCATTTTATGCATGAAAAAAGGATGCACACAAGAGATCGCTCTCTTAGAAAACTCTTTCACCCCTTTAAGAGGCTCTTTAGGCTCTTGGGGCTCTTTATTTGCCCCTTTTTCAATTTGATTCTGTATAAAAAGTGCACTCTCACAAATTAAACCAAAGTGTTTGGATTCAATTAAAGGTCCTAGCAGCTCTTGCAAATTTGCCTGAATGGATTTTACAACACTTTTAAAAGCAGCCTTTGTAGGCAAAGAGAGATCTTGTTTTTTTTCAATTTTAAAGCGATTAAGAAGCTTAAGAGTCAACGCTTTGCAATCTTTATTAAAATTTTTAGCATCTTCAACTAAAAACTGGACAACTTCTGGAATCAAGGAAAGAGCCACCGTCTCAAAGAGCGATTTATTTTCTTTTACTAACTTAGGATTTACAAGATTAGAAACTAAAATTTCTAAAAAATCGCCTAAAAACGGCTCTAATATTTTTTTAACTTGCTTAGTTTGCTCTTGTTCTATTGATGAAAGATTGCTAATCGCTTCACTCATTTTAGGCATTTCTGGAGGAGTAAAGCTAAATTGTTCTGTTAGTTGAATACACTCCCCTTTTCTTAACTTTTCTTTCCCTTTTTTTCCTAAAAGATCAAAAGCAACATCCATTACCTTTGGTACGAGGCGATCGCGCAGTTGAAGCAGCGCTGTTTGATGTTCGGATTTTAATTTTTTTACCTGCCCTAATTTATCAATCTGACGGATTTTACAGTATTTTTCATACAGCTCACCCTGACGGTTTCTAAGTAAACTATTCAACGCCTTACCTATCGCCGCGGAGGAGATCACTCCTGTTCGAAGATTAGAATATAAATAATTTTTACCGGCAATTAAAAGATTAAAAAAAGCCTTTTCATGCTCCTCTTTCTTACCTTTAACAAGAATGCCATTTTTATCGTAAAGAGAAGATTCTATTTGGATCAATTTTTTAATTTCTAAAGCTACGCTTCCAAGAACTTTTATTAAAAGTTTCTCTGAAACAGTATCAAGAGTCTCTTCTATATTGTATAAATAATTGCCAGCCCCTACCACAACAGCTTGAAACACTTCAGCATTCTGAACATGTTTTTTCTGCTTTTCCAAAAGCTTTTTGTCTTTTGTTGAAATGAGACACGACTGCATTAAACTGTTAAACAGCTCATCCAGCATTTTATAGTTCATCGATTTTCGTTCAACAACCTTTTTAAAAAAAACATTCATTGATTCTAATGTTTTTTTAAATTGCTTAATATCACCGCTTTTTTTTGTGATTTCCCAGGTAGATTCTAACTCCTCTCTCTCCGTCTTCAGATTCTGATCATCTAAAGAGATTTTTTTTAATTCCAGAAAAATTCTATCATGTTCCTGAACGAGTTTAATAAAATCCTGGATCTCCCGATGTGCGGAATAGATAGTAGTGCCTTCAAGAACCAGATCTAGATGCTCTTTTTTTCTTAAAAGATCATAGAGGAAATCCTCTTCTTTCAAAGCCAATATTTCAATTAAATTTTCTTTAAAAAAAACCCCTAAAACTTTTGCAAGACAGGGAATTTCTTCATGGCCTAAGATGTCATTGAGCTCATTTTTTTCTTTGGAAATATTTACCCACCCATCATCCATTGTCAATACTTGGGAAGTAGAGGTTGCTACTATTTTGAAATTTTCCCAGGCTGCTTCTTTGAAAGTTTCCCATAATGAAGAAGTTTTTTTAGGATCATTATCAGAGATCAGTGTGGTAATGGATTGACTTTTAACGACAGGTTGATCTTTAACGATTACATTTTTTATATCCATAACACCTAAGTTTTCCTTCTCTGTAAAAGACGCTCTTTAAGAATACTCCATTTTAACACGAATATTCATTAAGAAATAGTAAAGAATTTTCTGTAAGAATTCGCTAGACTTGCTTACAGCAGAACAGGATAAGCAGACATACACACCCAAACCAACTCTTGCAGCCCTTCAGGCTGCGATAGCTTACCCATTTTTTTAAAGAATTAAATTTTTTATAACCAATTAGAGCATCGTAGTAGGTGCCAATTTTACGATGGTAAATATAAAAGTAATAATCATTTTCTGTATCCCAATGGTTTCCTTCGGTTAATGTTTCGTCGCCAGAATTATTTTTATCGTTACTTAATACATACATATAGTTGTAATAACCTTGTTTTAAATACAGTTGTAATTCATATCCAAACCGCTGTGGATTATAAGTAAGTTTAGAATTTTTGTTCATTCGCCAATCGGTTAGTTTACCTATAACATAAAAATTTCCTTTTGCTTCGGGTGTTTGGTATGGCAGAAAAAAATCAACATAAACATAATCCGCATCGGTATCTGTATTTACATTACCTAAAGCGTTTGTATTTTTAATTAAAAACCCACCATTTAAATCATTGTAAAACACATAAGGTGTAACGCGTC
>CALBHK010000506.1 GCA_937894565.1 uncultured Chlamydiae bacterium | reverse complement strand
TGAAGGACTGCAAGAGTTAGCTTGGGTGTGTATGCCTGCCCATCCTGTCATTCTTTCTTACCTGTTTTGCTCAATTTGTTGTTTTCTCTTTTCATCCTGTATAGAATAAATAATCCCTCCCACAAATAGACTCACAAAATAGCCAATAATCATTTGTTTTGAAAAAGGCTCTGTTCTAATCACCCAATCAAAGGAACGGGGCAGATGCACAAGCAGAGAGAGGATGAAATGCGTGTATTCGCTGCAAAGGTTAAGTATCCAAGTGCCGATTTGGGGAATGATGAGGAAAAAAGCTGATCCTATAATAAATAAAAAGAGAGAAGCGCTGACAAGCAGGGGAAAGAAGAGATTATAGATTAAACTGAGAAGGGGGAATTTACCAAAAAAATAGAGCGAGAGGGGGATAGCTGCCAAATGCACGGCGAGCAGTAAAGCAAGAGCATTTTTAGTCCAGGAAGAGAGGATATGTCCTATTTGGTTAAGGCGCGATGTTTCCACCATTTGTGAAAAAGATCTCTCTTGGAAGTAGAAAGAGAGGAGGGCTTTGCATGGCTTATAGAGTAGTAAAATAGCTGCTGTCACTAAAAAACTAAAAAGAAAACCGATCGATTGCAGAGAAAGGGGATCAAATAGAATAAGAAATAGAAAGGCGATTCCTATTGCATTAAGAGGGCGGCTTTGGCGTCCTATAATCTGTGCGATTAAAACAATGATAATAGAGGTCCAGGCGCGTATAATGGAAGCTCTGCTTCCAATGAAGAGGAAGTAACTTGTTAAAAGAAAGATCATCAAAGTGATAGAGAGTTTTTTTGGAAAAAATAGGCGCAAAAAAAAGCTTAAGAAAAGAGCAATTAAAGAAAAGTGAAACCCGGAAATAGCCATGATATGTTGTAACCCAAAACGACTTAAGGAAAAATTTAGATCGGAACTGGAAAATTCTCCTGTAGTGAGGCCTAAAATAAGATCGCGCGCATCGTTTCTTAAAATCACCGTATGGAGCCATTTTTCAAAACTTTTTTTTAGTT
>CALBHK010000505.1 GCA_937894565.1 uncultured Chlamydiae bacterium | reverse complement strand
GCAGCTCGTGCAATTGAATATCTAAATCATTCTATTTACACGGCTTCAACTCCACCTATCTTGCCAGATGTCTATACCCAAACAATTGAGGGGAAGACACTTCTTATCATTGAGGTCTCTTCGGGCTCAAACAAACCGTATTATCGGAAGCAGGAAGGGTTAGAAAAAGGGACCTATATTCGACTAGGTCGATCCACTGTAAGAGCAACAATTGATTTAGTTGAAGAGCTTAAATGGCAATCTCATGGTAAATCTTTTGACTGTATGCCTGTCTATCGAACAAATGAAGATGATTTGGACCATAAAAAAATTAAGGAGTTCTTAGAAAAAAGAAAAGATAGAGATTCTAAAGAAATTACTAAAGACACTTTGCTGTCGTATTATTTGATTACTCAAGAACATACACATACCTATGCAACAACTGCTGGCATTCTTCTCTTTGGGAAATGTCCACAGCATTTTTTTAGTGAAGCAATGATTATTTGTTCCCACTTTAAAGGAATTGAGGGACGAGAAGCGATTGCTTCGATCGATTGTGTAGGAACTTTATTTGAACAGTTTGAGACCGCTTATGAATTTATATTGAGTCGTCTATCGAAATCTTTTGTGATTACGGGACCTCGACGTGAAGAAAAACTTGAAATTCCAGCTGAGGCGATTCGTGAAGCTCTACTGAATCTACTTGCCCATAGAAACTATCACTATAGAAGCCCCAGTAAGATAGCGATTTATCGAGACCGCATTGAATTTTTTAGTCCAGGTATATTCCCCAATCCTACAATTGTTAATAATTTGCAATCCGGCTTTAGTTATATTAGAAATATCGCTATTTGCAAAGTTTTTCGCGAAGCTGATTACATTGAAAAAATTGGATCAGGGTTTATTACAATCTTCAAAAGTTATAAAAACTGGAGATTAAAGACCCCATCAGTGATTGAAGGAGAGGGTTTTGTAAAATGCATTCTTCCTCGCGTAGAGGCAAATGTAGAAGAAGTTGATGAGTTGAGACTTATTATGGATTTGTTTGAGACAATGACTGAGATCAACATCTCTGATGTGATGAGTCGTCTTCGGCTGACTCGCCCAACTGCGGGTCGAAAACTTAATGCTCTTGTTAAAAAAGGATTCATTCAGAAAAGGGGTAAGGGAAGGGGATCGAATTATATCAGATGTACAAGTTGAAAGTGTGAAAAAAGGCCGGATCAATTGATCCGGTGGGACATGTCAGGTCGTTATTATATACTCATACCACTCCAAAGACCTTATTCGGATTAATTCAAAGCCTTGGGATTGAACTTATTTGTTAAAGGGGCAATATTATTAATATGACCTCTTTAAAAATAATTCAATCGCAAGAGCTTTCAATTTAATCCCAATATGGTCTTTGGAGTGGTATGAGTATATACTCAAATTCGTAACAGAAATATGTATAGTACTCCATTACTTATTGTGGAGGAAATTTAAATTTACCTGCGAGAAATAATGGAGGTGGAGAGACGCATTCAGAACTTTTGATTTGGAAAAATTAAAAATTTCCTCTACTCTTTCTTTAAAATCTTAGAACATTTAGGTTGATATGTTGATTTTTTTAAGTTTTTTCAACGTGTTTGGCTGATATGTTGATTTGTTCAACATATGTTGATATTATGTTGATTTTAACGGGAAAATTCAACATATGAAAAACTTTACTCCTGAAGTACCTTATAATGAGCTGCCATTCCTACCCCCGGAGGTTGATCTAGAAATACCTCTTATTCTAAAAGCATGCATTGAGGCAAATAAGGAACTTGCAAAGTTAAAGATTGCAGAAAGATTAATCCCTAATCAAACTGTTTTAATCAACACTATACCGATTTTGGAATCCCAAGCTAGTTCTGCAATTGAAAATATTGTGACGACGGCCGATGAGCTCTTCGAGCATACTCAACATTCTTCCCTAACAATGAGCCATGCAACAAAGGAAACTCTCCAATATAGACAGGCGCTTTACCATGGTTACTTATTGCTTAAAGAACGTCCCTTAAGTGCTGCTGTGATTTGCGATATATGTTCCACGATAAGACAAATCAATACCAATATAAGAAATCTACCAGGAACCGCATTAGTCAATGACATTACGGGCGAAAAAATCTATACACCACCTGAGGGGCAGGAGAGGTTAAGGCAATTATTGGATAACTGGGAGAAATATCTTCATCAAGATGATGATGGTCTTGATCCCCTTATAAAGCTAGCCGTTCAACATTATCAATTTGAAGCAATACATCCTTTCTCTGACGGGAACGGTAGGACGGGGCGTATTATCAATTTATTATTTTTGATACAACGAGGACTTTTAGATACGCCTATTCTTTATTTGAGCAGCTACATCATTAAGAACAAAACAGAATATTATCGAAAATTATTGAAAGTTACTACAGAAGGTGCTTGGGTTGAATGGGTTCTTTATTTTTTAGACGCTATTTTCGAAACGTCTAAGTGGACAACATCCAAAATTTTTGCAATCCAGGAATTGATGGAGGAGTCTTCTTTCTTTATTAAATCCAAAGCACCCTCTATTTATAGTAAAGAGCTTGTTGAGCTGCTTTTTACACAACCTTATGTTCGTATCCAAAATTTAGTGGAATCTGGAGACATTGGTCGGTATACGGCTTCCAAGCGTCTTAAAATATTATGCGATATAGGTTTTTTGGAGGAGATAAAGAGGGGCAGGGAAAAGCTTTTTATAAATCAAAGGTTTCTTAACTTACTCAAAAAAAAGTAAAATCTTTTTAAGCCCAAAACTCAGGTTAAAAACATTCATGCAAAAATCTACCGCCATTAGCCTATAATCTCAGCAAGCTAAGTGAGTTTCTTTACAAAAAAACAACCATCATATGAAAATATGGAATACCCAACCCTTAAGGGGTGTGTATTCCATATTTTCATGGAATTTTTTCTCTAAGCATGGTACGATCTCCATTAAATATCGGAGTAAAAAATGCATCTTGGCTACATTATAATCTATGTTGAAGACGTTCCAATAACCATTTCTTTCTATGAAAAAGCATTTGGCCTTAACCTTCGATTCATCCATCAAAGCAATCAATATGCAGAAATGGAAACGGGACAAACAACTTTAGCCTTTGCTAATGAAAATTTTGCCATGGTTTCCCATCAATTTCGACTCAATCGACAGAAGGAAACGGCGGCTGGAGCAGAAATTGTGTTTGTGGTTGAAAATGTTGAGGAACAATTTAAGAACGCAGTTGATTTTGGAGCTATTGAAATCGCCAAACCTGCTCAAAAACCGTGGGGGCAAACAGTTTGCTATGTGCGTGATAACAATGGGTTTATTGTCGAAATTTGCAATGCAATAAATGGGTAGCGATGTCAGTCAAAAAAAAGAATTTGAGTGATTTAAAGAATGTTGGAAAGGCAACCTTGCTAGATTTAAATATTTTAGGTATTCATTCAGTAGATGAGCTACTCCATTGTGATGCCACTAAGTTATTTGAACAATTAGAAAAACAAACAGGCCAACGTCAAGACCCCTGTGTGTGGGATGTATTTGCTGCCATTATATACCCAAGTGAGCTGAAGAATTGAAATTTGGGCTCAGCCAAAGCCTCGGGATTTGATCTTTCGAAACCGGCTCAATATTATAATATTGGGCCGGTTTCGAAAGTCAAATCGCGAGAGCTTTCGCTTGAGCCCAAATCCAATTCTTCAGCTCACTTGGGTATACATGAAGCTAAAACTGGAGAGCCTACCTCATGGTGGTCCTGGACAGCGCAACGAAAAGTTCTACAAAAAACAGGAAAGTTGACTCATGTGATTTGATGGAACAAATTGAGGCGGTTACAAGCTATTTACGAGATATTCATTCTACAGAAACTCAATTTCATCGAGAAAGCCTTTCGAACCTAAGAAAAGAGCAAAATAAACTCCAACAACGGATCAGCAGGATATATGATGATAAGCTTCATGGCGTGATTGATGAACGGCTTTATTTAGAGAAGGTTAGGGAGTATAAAACTCGCCAAAAGGAGATCATTGAAGAGATGAAGCGCCATGAAACGGCGAATGAGAATTTTTATGTAACGGCGAATATCGTCATGAATTTAGCCGCTAATGCCCGGAAAATCTTCGAGAGTTCTGAAGTGGACGAAAAACGACAATTATTGAATTTGGTGTTTCAGAACTTAAAATTAGAGGGTAAAAAAGTGCTCACGGAGATCCGTGAGCCGTTTAGTACGATGATTGGGTACCGTGAGGATCCAACCAATTGGAGGTGGAGAGAATCGAACTCTCGTCCTTAGCAAATGCCATATTAACCACTACATGCTTATCTCTCTTATTTTTACGTCGGCATTGCTGAAGGGAGCCACACTAGATGCCGCCGGGCTTTATTTATTCTCGTCAATTCTTCCCTAAAAACCGTCGGAAAGAAAAGATACACCAAGAAAATTACGATCGGTTAAAAACCCTTGGTCCAGTTTTTAGTGATCGGGGTAGGAATAAATTCCTACCGCTTAATTAGGCAGCAAACGCAAGAGCCATTTCAGCTGGTGCGAAGTTACCTACTACAGTTTTTGTTTCTGCATTTATTGTTTTGCCAGTTTTTTTAGGAGGCCAACTAGCATCCTCCGCATGCAATCAATACTTAATTCCCAAGTCGAAACCAGGACACCCCCGTATTACTTACTATGTTGTCCATCTTCATTATAACATAGATAAGGGAGAAAAACAAGAGGTTAAGCGAGGTTCTCAATTACCGAAGAAGCAACCACAAATCCATCAGGATAGGTGGGACCCAATTTGCCAATCGGCAAAGTGCCATTGAAGAAATCTTGATACACTTTAAGCGCTTCTTTGCCGCTCTGTACGCAATAAAAGCAGTTGCTGATCCATTCCGATCCTTTAATTGTGCCATGGTTGAGGTTGGATTGGTAGCGGGGGGTGATCTTCTCGCGCCAGTAGTCCACACCTCCAAAGAGGATAATAGGTGTAGCGCCGACTGCGCCCACTTTTCGGCGTACCTCTTCCAGAGCATATTCGAAATCGGTGCCAATGCCTCCAATCAGGAAGATAGGAAAGTCCAGGTTAAATTCAGCTTGTCTTTCTACCAATTTATCAATGCGGTAGGTCATTTTGGCTTCAATAAATTTGTTTTGTAGCTGCTCATTGACCACTGCTCCATTTTTTTGAGAGAAATCTACAATATTGGCGCAAGATAAGATTCCCAGTTCTGTGGCTATGCGGTTGCCAAGTTCCATGGAGCCAGGTCCTCCACCTGTAACTAATGCCAAAGGGGTTTTAGCATTCATTTGAGGGTGTTTAAATGAGGATTTTAGCGCCTGCAGCCCTTGAAAAAGAATTCTAAGCTCCTCTTCAAAATTACCGGCAGTGAAGTTAGAGCCATAGAGTCCAAAAACTGTCGATTTCATAAAGGTATCCACTTGATTAAGAGGGACAAATAGGCCCGAATCTTTGTGGGGTTTGTTAATGTATTGGAGGATTTTTTTAGAAATCTCATCCACCCAATAGATGGGAATGCCAAAAGTTTGCAAGTCGTTGAGTAGAGCTCTATCTTCAGAGCTGAAAAAATTTCCATAATGCATGGAAGGGTATTGAAAATAAATGCCTTTTAAGTGGTTTTGTACATGCACGCCAAGAAGCATCTGTTTCATTAAAGGGGAGGGGAAATAGCGTACAAATAAGACTCCCTGGCTAGTAATGACGCCATTACTGATTTTTTTTAAAAAAGGATAAGAGGGCTGCTGCTGGATGTAACGTTCTGCCATCACACCTTGTCTGCCTCCTTGAACAATGCCTGGAAAATCCTGGAACTGCGTACGGATGCTCACCCAGTGTTCTGGCTTAAGGTCCATTAACTGCGTTCCTTTGACAATATAGACGGCAGTTCTCTCTTCTATCGATTCCGGAGATGTTTTAAAGGCGTTAAATACGACTTTATCGTCTTCCAGGCAGCTTTGCAACTGATCCCTATCTGAAAAAAAGACATACTCTCTATAAGGTTCCAGGGTATAAAATTCGAGGGGGATATCTGTGATTTCGCGTGTGCTATTTCCATAAAGTTCATAAATATGACCCGATGCTTGTGTGTCGGGCTGCAAAACAGATGCGGAAGTGTGTGTAAACCCTTCTGTTAAAAGTTCGTTGACAACTCGGCCAAAAACTGTACGCACATGAAGGGGTTGGGTTTTAAGTAATAAAAGCTCGTTTTCTTTGGTCATTCGTGCGCCTTTGGAATCCCACCAATGGTGCAGGCCGACCATTTCTCTCACTGATATGTCTTTCATAAGAGCTTTAGCAACAGTTGGAAGAAATCCCAAAATAGTGTCATCATAATTGAGCTTTCCATTTTGAAGGGTCAGATAAGCCACTGTGCGGCCCTCGACTTTTTCTAAAATAAGATCTCGGCTGCCTTGCAAGCCTCCCAAAGAAAGCAGCGGGCGTCCTTTGCGATCAGATCTGCCAAACATGCGTGAAAGATAAGAGGGATCTCGTACCCTTCGACGCTCATCGGCTGCAAAAATTTTTCCGAGTAAAATCCCTTCTTGTATGTATTTGAGCATTTCACGCCCAATTGCTCCAATGGCCTGAAGTTCCAATTTGACTTGCGCACGAAATGCTTTTTTATCCAGCACAATGCATAGATCGCGGCTATTAATGCCTAATTGGGCAAGAGCCGATTTAAGGTTGAAAAATAAAAGATGGTTATCAATTTCAAATCCAACAAAGGCAGGGGAGATGTTTTCAATTAACACATCCACTTCGGCTGTTGTTTCATTGATAAAGCGCACAGAGGTGATTTTGCCGTCAGGGGTGACAAGGTCGTAATGAGTAAGTTGTAGTAAGGTGCTCATGGTAGGCTCGATTGTTTGAGTTGCCCTTCAGTATATTAAAAGAAAGAAAAAAAAAGAATAGAATTAAAGAGGGAATTGCAAAACTCCCGCAAATGCTTTCTCGCGCTTTTGTCAAAATTTGACGGTTGACGTAAATGCCCTACTCTTAAGAGTATGTGAATTTACATCAAACGCCAACTTTTAACAAAATCATCAAAAAATCATTTTGGCGTTAGTTTTGCAACTCCCTCTAAAATTAAGATATCTGAGCTGTATGAAAAGTCACAATAGCAATGCATTGCACTCCCTCACCGCAGCCAAAAGCTGTTAAACCCTCTCCTGTTGTGGCCGTTAAACCCACTTGCGTCTCTTTTAAACCCATTACTTGAGCAATGTTCTCTTTCAAAGCTGGTAATTTGGATAAAAATTTAGGGCGGCGGCCTTCCAGTGTTAAAGCGACATGAGAAATCTGAAAAGAACTGAGTGTTTGAAGTGCTTCTTTAATATAAACGGAGCTGTCTGTAATTCCATCTTTTAAGCATAGCTCATCTGCAATAGCTCCTAAAATGGGAATACCAGTGACTGAAGAGATTGCATTGCAAATAGCATGAAAAATCACATCGCCGTCTGAATTGGCATTAAAGCCAGGCACTTCATCAAAAACAATGCCGCCCATCACACACTGTTTAGTAGATGCGTCCGGTAAAAAGCGGTGGCTGTCTTGTCCGATGCCTACACAAAATTTCATAAAAACCTTCCTTAAACCTGTATCTATACTTTCATATTATAGATTATTCATCAATTGAATTTTATTGCGAAATAGAAGATAGTAATGACAAATCATGGGGGAAAAATGGTTCAAGAAAGTTTAAAAATTACAGGCGGTCAGCCCCTTGTAGGCTCTGTTAAGGCTGCGGGAGCAAAAAATGCCATCACCAAATTGCTTGTCGCTTCTCTTTTATCGGATAAACGCTGCACGTTTTATAATGTGCCAAACATTGGAGAAGTAGAAGTGACTGTCGAGCTTTGCAAGGCGTTAGGCATGCAAGTCGACTGGGAGCGCGAATCGGGCAAAATGCAGGTAGTGACACCCGAATTGTCGACCTCTTATGTCCCTCAGCATTTTTCCGGATCTAACCGCATTCCTATTTTAATGATTGGGGCTTTGCTGGGCCGTACAGATCAGGACATTATAGTCCCAACTGTTGGGGGCTGCCGCATCGGCAAACGTCCAGTGAATTTTCATATCGATGCCTTAAGAGAATTGGGGGCCGAAATCGAATTTCGTGAAATGAAAAAAGAGGGAGCTTATTTTGCCAGCGCTCATAATGGATTAGTAGGGACTCTTATTCATCTTCCTTACCCATCTGTTGGAGCTACTGAAAATACAATTTTAGCCAGTGTACGTGCCAGAGGCGTGACAACGATTAAAAACGCAGCTATTGAACCGGAAGTTGTCGATCTGATCCTCTTTTTACAGAAGTTAGGCGCTATCATTACATTAGATGTCGATCGTACCATCCGTATCCAAGGGACGCGCAAGTTTTATGATGTAGAACATACAGTCATTACAGACCGCACAGAAGCTGCTTCTTTAGGAATGGCTGCGATTGCGACAAAGGGGCGTGTGTTTGTAGAAGGAGCGCAGCATTTGCATATGATCACCTTCCTTAATAAGCTGCGCGAGATTGGAGGGGGTTTTATCATTAGAAATGAGGGGATTGAATTTTATTATGATGGTCCTTTGCAAGGCGGTATTCATTTGGAAACAGATGTGCATCCCGGATTTTTAACGGATTGGCAGCAGCCTTTTGTGCTTTTATTAACACAAGCCAGTGGATCTTCAGTTGTGCATGAAACGGTCTATGAAAATAGATTTGGCTATGTAGAGACGCTGGTAGAGATGGGTGCAGACATTAGCCTCTTTAGACAGTGTTTAGGTGGTAAGTGTTGTCGTTTTGATTCGCATACTTTTAACCACAGCATTGTGGTAAGAGGTGTAAGCGCGCTACAAGCTAAAAAAATACGCATTCCCGATCTGCGTGCCGGGTTTGCTTATGTTATGGCAGCGCTAATTGCTGAAGGGACAAGCGTGATTGAGGGATTGCCCTTTTTAGACCGCGGTTATGAAAATTTATGCGGGAAATTGAGTTCTTTAGGAGCCGATATCGAGCGCACACAAGTTTTAGAAAATATTACGTTAAACTAAGAAAAAAATTCAACGCAAAGGGGCTGTAAAAAATTAAGAGGTCAGTCTCCTAAACGGGATAGCTAAGCTTCCC
>CALBHK010000504.1 GCA_937894565.1 uncultured Chlamydiae bacterium | reverse complement strand
AAAAGGCTGATTTGATATTAAATATTTAAATACAGGTCTTCAGCGGGAACCGCTGTCTATGCTCTATTTTTTGGGTTGATCCCACTTTATCAAGGCTTGCTTCTGTATTACACGCTTGGGATGAAAAAAATAAATAAAGAGAGGCAAAGAATGATAAAAGAATCCACGTTATCTACTCTGTCTGCAATAGAAACTAAAGAGGAATTGCAAGAAAAGATCAAACAAATAGAGCAAATAAAACCTCGTAAAATACGCCGAGAGCTCTTGGAAGTTTGCGAAGAGAGAAAAAAAACTTTTTCTTAAAGAATTTTTTCTTGTTGACTTCTTAAAGTGGATTGTAAAAAATAAATTTTACTATTCCACAGGAGTCGAGTATGCAGGACATCCGTTATTTTTTATTTTTTGTTCTTATCTCTTCACCCCTTCTTGCCGAAATGCCCTTTCCGCAATGCGATGAAAATCTGTGCGCAACAGGGTGCGAGGGAAGTCATGTGTGGGTGGGAGGGGAGTGGATTTATTGGAAACCAAGAAAAGCAGATTTGGATTATGCTTTTCACTACAATGGCACAACTCTTTTTGGCGATGTGGAGCATGTATCCCCCCATTATCACAACGGATTTAAGATTTTCGCAGAAGCAGAATCAGGTCGCCTATTTTTTGGGACTCACTATACTTATTTTACTGCCAGAGAAGATAACTCTGTCGAAGATCTTGTTTTTGATCAATTAGCTGCTACTAGGCTTCCCGTTCAGAACTCCTATACCATTCCGGGGGATATTCAGCATGCGCAAGCGAGCTATGGTGTGCGCTTGCATATTGGGCAAGTAGAATCCGGGTATAGTTTACGCGTAAGAAAATCTGTCCATGCTACTTTGCTTGGAGGATTTTCTGGTGTTTTTATCAAGCAGAAGCTTAATTTACTCTATGCTACAAATGCTGAAGACGCAGAGGAAGAACCAGATCGATTGATCCCTTTGAATTCTATGGATTTAATTAAGTCTTCAGTAGATATGAGTGCTTATGGACCATATGTTGGATTTAATGTGCGTTGGGAATGGTTTAAAGGCGTGGGGATATATAGCCGAGCGACAGTGGGCTCTTTACTGGCAAAATTCAATAGACATTATGCGCATTCAGGGACCCCAGGCAATCTATTGATAGCAACAGATGATGCTGTCGAAGATAAAACCCACCGCATTATTAGCCATATTGATCTTGCTTCCGGAATTTATATTGAAGGCTTTGATTGTTCGGCTATTAAAGTCAGTTTAACTTTGGGGTGTCAAATACACCACTTTTTTAATTTGGCCGACTTTTTTGATTTAAGACATACAGACGTTATTGATGAGCATGCGTTTGATTATCATGGCGATGGACTGGGATTTGATGGTCTTTATTTAGGATTGATGCTTACATTCTAAGTGACTTATAATCAAATTCTTAATGTTTTTTTTGTGTCTTATATATAAATGGAATTAAAAATAAGATTTTTTTAAATAAAAATCTTTTTTTTAAAATGAAGAAATGATATCAATATGTTGGACAGATGTTCAACACGTTTAACTATTTTTTGGGAGGAGATGAGATGAAATTTTTTACTAAGACAATGGGCCTAGCCTTTACAGCAGTAGCGCTTCTTGCAGCTCCTGGCTCTGTGAAAGCTGTTTATTGTGCAAGCAATGATACTTGCTATGACCCATGTGAGGGGGCTGCATTTTCCTTTGGAGCTGACTTTCTTTGGTTAAAACCCTGCGTGCTCAATTTGGATTATGCTGCGGACGTTACTGAGGTAGGCAAAGCGACCACCATAAATTACCATAATCTAAAAACGAAATGGGAGCCAGGAGTGCGTGTCTATTTTGGCATGCCAGACGTTTATTATGACTGGAATATGAGAGGTTCATGGACTTATTTTAAATCCGATGATACAGAAACAAGAATAGGAACTGATTTAGTATCACCTTTCTTGCATCCTCTTTTAATTAGTGATGCAGGGGGTTCATTTACTTCTATTGCAGCTCATTGGGATTTGGAATACCACGAATTTGATTTTGTTTTTTCTGTTCCTTTTGAGTTCTGTCATAACCATTATCTAGAACCATTCTTTGGAGCTAACGGGTTGCTGATTAGACAGCATTTAGGGATTGATTTGGCAAATACAGTTCTTTCTAATGCTCAAGGTCCGATTAATTGGCATTCAAATTCTTGGGGAGCTGGCTTAATTATGGGTACTCGCTATGAGTTTAATATAGAAGAGGGCTTTAAATTTCATTCTAAAGCCTCTGCTTCTTTGTTGGCTGGCCGTAGTACAAAAGGAAGCAACTCACAACAATTGACAATCATTCAAGAAGCAACTACTACATATAGTTTAAGCGCTTTTGATGATAAAAAAGATTGTGAATTTTTTCCAGGATTGCATATTCAAACTGGGTTAAGCTATGAAGCCGATATGTGCGGTATACAATATGGCATCCATGTAGGGTATGAGTTTAAACATTGGTGGAATTTGCCTTCACCTCGTCGATTTACTGAAAATATTGATGATGCAGAGGCTCATTCTGGTGGAGATACAACCACTCACCTAGGAATGCATGGTGTATATGCTGGATTAGAATTTAAATTCTAATCTTTAAGTTAATCTCTTTAGAGCTAGCTTAAGCAAAACGGGGGAATTTCCCCCGTTTTTTTATGTTTTTTTTTATTCTATTATTTTTTCTTTTCCGGTATGATGTTCGTATGAAAGAAGAAATACGTCTATCAAAATTAATGTCAGAGCGCGGAATCTGCTCGCGCCGAGAAGCGGACCGGTTCATTGAAAGGGGCTGGGTCCTTGTCGATGGAAAAGTGATCAATGAATTGGGGTCCAAAGTCTCTTTAAGTTGTTCTGTTTCCTTATCTCCTGAAGCTAAAAAAACTAAATCTAATCAAGTTACAATTCTTCTCAATAAGCCATTGGGATATGTCTCTAATTTGCCAGAAAAAGGCTACCCGGAAGCCATTGAGCTGATAACAGAAGAAAATAGAGATAAGCGCTATGGGGGCCCTAAATTAAAACCTGAGCATTTAAAAAATTTAGCTGTAGCCGGAAGATTGGATATCAATTCAACTGGACTCTTAATTCTAACGCAAGATGGCACGATTGCGAAACAGCTGATCAGAGAGAATAACAATATAGAAAAAGAGTATCTGGTGCGTGTGATAGGGGAGTTGAGCAAAAGTGATTTAGACCATTTGCGCAAAGGGCATTTGATGTTGGACGGAATCTGTTTAAAGCCGGCGCTTGTTGATTGGATTAACGAAGATCAATTGCGTTTTGTTTTAAAAGAGGGAAGGAAACGACAAGTTAGACGCATGTGCGAGATGGTAGGGCTTGAGGTATTGGCTTTGAAGAGAGTGCGTATTGGAAATGTTGTATTGAGTGATCTGCCTTTAGGAAAATGGCGCTATCTGGAATCCGAATTTTAATATATAGTAATACAGAAAAAGCAAAAAAAGAAGAATGGCAGGATAGGCAGGATAGGCAGGATAAATGAATTGGGTACGATAAATAGAATTTCACCCCTCTTTTATTTTTTAGAAAAAGTAAAGTATAAATCATATGTTGTGTCTTTATCCTGCCCATCCTGCCGCCCCCCCAAAGTATTTGGGGAGGCGATCCTGCCTATCCTGCCATTCTTCTTTTTTTATCTTATTTTATAAAGTGTCTCTGTTTTTCCACCAAAGCGTGGAAAATTGATCATCTAAGAGTGAGGGTAAGTCTTCTATGCTGATACCCATAATATTTTCCTTTTTTGTGAGCCTTTGCGCTTATAGCCTGATTTTGATACAATATCAGTAAGCTTTTTGGAGAGCAACTTTGACTATTGCCAATACACTGACCTTTCTTCGTATCTTCATCAGCCCTATTTTCCTTTTCCTCTATCTGGAACATGAAGCGCTCTATATCAGCGAAGCTCTTCTGCCCTATTTTCTTCTTTCTCTGCTTTGTGTTTCAGAGCTCTCCGATGCACTGGATGGCTATTTGGCGCGCAAATACCATCAGGTGACAGATTTTGGCAAGTTGCTTGATCCTATGGCAGATAGCATTATGCGCACCTCTATTTTTCTTGCTTTTACGCAACCCCCTGTGAACATTCCTCTTCTATTAGTGTTCATCTTCATCTATCGCGATTCTGTGATTGCCGCGTTGCGTACTGTGTGCGCCTTGCGTGGATTTGCAATGGCTGCAAGTTTTGCGGGAAAGAGTAAAACAGCCTTTCAAGCCATTATTTGCATTGCAATTGTCATTTTGTTAATTCCTCATGCTTCGGGAGCATTAGAGACATCCACTCTTCAGAGCATCAGTTTTATATTGGTTGCAATAGCCGCTTTTTTTACTATTTATTCAGGAGCGGAGTATCTTTTTGTGAATCGGTCTTATTTAAGAAAACTTTTGCATTCAAATCAACAAAGAGATCTTTCCAGTGGTAATGATTAAGCAGCTCTTCGCAGGAATAGCCTAAAATAAAATAGGCGGCATAGAGGGCCTCTACTGTTGCAAGACCACGTTCGGGATGAGGGCAATCTAGTTGTCTTCGTGGATAAGCAGTGGTCATCTCTTCAGGAAGGCTTCGTTTAATTAGCGTAGGAGGGAATTGGGGTGAGAGTGTTTTTTTCATTGTTTCAGCATAGCGCCAGGTAGAATCAATGAATAGAAGCCCTCTTTGATGATCTTCTTTTGAAAGAAGAGGCGCATCGAAGCTTAAAAGGATGTATTCATCTAAATTGGGAAGTTTTGTGTTTGGGTACTTTAAAAAAAGCAGATCATCACGGCTTTCTAGACCTCTTAAGCTGCATTTTTTAAGATTTTCTTTTTTATGTCTGACGATGATGGTTTTTTTTATTGGGAATACGGATTGCATGAATATTTAATCATTGGTTATGATGATGTTTAAATTTTATATTAAGTGTTGAATGAGCGCAATGGTTTTTAAGGAGTTAAAATGAGATCTTCTGTATTTGTTCTGGTTGTCTGTGCATTGGCAGCCACCGGATTCTTAGTTTTTAGTAGTCTGACATCAGTCAGTCCCAGAATCCATTGGATTGAGAATTATGATCAAGCTTTGCAAGAATCACAAGCAAGCAACAAGCCGCTTCTTCTCTTTTTTACGGGATCGGATTGGTGCATTTGGTGCAATCGTTTAGAGAGAGAGGTTTTTGAAGATCCCCAGTTTATTGCTTCTTCCGGAGATCGTTATATCTTCTTAAAGTTAGATTTTCCTTCCAATAAACGCCAAGATAGTCGCATTGCCAAGCAAAACTCTCAACTTCAAGGCAAGTATCATATTGAGGGTTATCCCACAATTATTTTACTGGATTCTAATGAAAGGCTCATTGGAACGGCTCATTATGAGGCGGGAGGCGGAAAAAAATATGCGCTTTATCTAAACAAGCTTACAAACAGCGAGACAGGTTATTAACTCACCGTGTACGCCGATTTCTCCTTCGTGCCCGTGCCGGTGCCCGAATTCAAGAAAGATAAGTATTACTTAGAATCGTTTCCACGCTTCTAAGAATATCAAAAATAACAGCTTAAAGAAGAAATTCGGGCACCGGCACGGGCACGCACACGGGCACGAAGAGAAAATCCGAGCTATTGATCCCAAGTGGTGGTTACGATCAGCTGTTTGGGGATATCAAAGAGGAATTGGCAGGGAGAGCTTGTTTGAAGTTTGCCCATTTTTTGCCTTTGCCTCGACATGCTTAAAGTTAACTTTTGTTGAGCCCGTGTGATGCCCACATAAAAAAGACGCCTCTCTTCTTCTATACCGTTCTCTTTGACGCTTTTTTCATGGGGCAGCAGCCCCTCTTCTAAGCCGATAATAAAAACGCCTTTAAATTCTAATCCCTTTGAGCTGTGCAAGGTCATCATCTGAACGGCATCAGTATGCTGGCCTTTCTTTTTAAAGAGATTATGATCATTAAGCGAAAGAGTTGTAACGAATGCATGCAGGGAGTGATTTTCCTCAAGCGCATAACGAGACATAGAATCTACTAATTCCCTTACGTTTTCCCATTTAAAGTCGCGCATACGCTCGCTCTTGACTTCTTCATCAATTGCTTTTTTATAATTGATAGTTTCAAGCAACCATTCCATGGCACTATCTAGGGGAAGAGTTTGAAATATTTTAACTGCTTCCTGATAAAAAAGGTAAAAAGAGTGCATGTTCTCTTTGGCTTTGGCATGCAGAGTCTGGTTGTCATCCACATAGAGCTCAGCATCTTTTAGCAATTCAAGTAAGGGTTTGCCGCTTGA
This sequence comes from uncultured Chlamydiae bacterium, assembly GCA_937894565.1. Taxonomy (GTDB): domain Bacteria; phylum Chlamydiota; class Chlamydiia; order Chlamydiales; family CALBHK01; genus CALBHK01. The sequence goes on along the minus strand of CALBHK010000504.1, from coordinate 2,831 downwards.
TCTTTGCACTTGAGTTAAAATCCCTAAAGTTTGCTCCCCAATGCCTCTGCGTGGTACATTAATAATGCGTAAAAGAGCTTCGCTATCTAGTGGATTGACTATCAGCCTTAAGTAGGCAAGCAGATCTTTAATTTCTCTTCTTTCATAAAAAGCTGTGCCTCCAAAAATTTGATAAGGAATTCCTTTATGCCATAAAGAGTCTTCTTTCCATCTATACTGCATAAGGGCAGCTTCAAAAGGACGAGAGAGTGCATTGGAGCGATACAGTATTGCGAGATCGCTCCATTTCCACCCTCGCGTTTCACGTAATTTATTCAATCGATAGATCACAGCTTGAGCTTCTTTTTCTTCTGTGGGAGCGTGAAAAACTTCTATAGGATCCCCTATATCTAGGGCGCTCCAAAGGCGTTTAGGGTGGCGCGAGCGATTTTTTTGAATCACTTCATTGGCGGCTTGCAAAATTGTTTGTGTGGAGCGATAGTTTTGCTCTAATTTAATCACTGTAGCATTGTCAAAAGAGAGGATGTTTTCTACTTCAGCACCTCTCCAGCCATAAATGGATTGATCATCATCTCCCACGACGCAAAGATTCTGATAGAGGCTAGCCATTTGCGCAGCAAGTTGAAATTGGACAGTGTTGGTGTCCTGGTATTCATCAATCATGATATAGAGAAAACGTTGCTGGTATTTTTTTAAAACAGCAGGAAATTTTTTAAAGAGATCGACTGTTAATGTGAGCAGATGGTCAAAATCAATGGCATTATATACCTTCATGGATTCTAAAAGGCGTGTGTAGAGTGTTTCATTAAAAGTGTCGAGCCAAGTATGTCCTTTTTTAGGAAGTGAAGAAGGGGCTAAGCCTCTGCATTTAGCCCATTGAAGGGTGTTTAAGCTTTCACTTATAGAAGGCAGCTCGCCTTCATGGTTGAGGATGTCTCTTGCAAGTAATTTCACCAAACGTTCGATATCTTTTTCTGAATAAAGGGTGAAAGATTCTGTATATCCAAGAAGACTGATTTCAGCTTTTAAAACCTGCATGCAAAAGCTATGAAATGTAGCAAGTGTCACTTTGATTGCTTCTTTTGCGCCGATTAGTAAAGCTAGCCTCTCTCTCATTTCTTCAGCTGCTTTATTGGTGAAAGTAAGTCCTAAAATAGATTGGGGAGAGACACCTTTTTGAATCAGATAAGCCATGCGCATAGTGAGCACGCGGGTTTTTCCAGTGCCGGCTCCTGCAAGAATGAGTACTCTTCCCTCTGTTTTTTGGACGGCGATGAGTTGCTCAGGGTTGAGTGTCATGGGTTTTTATGAGAATGCAAAGAAGAAGGGAAACAAGAGCATGTGAGACGGCAAAAATCCGCTTCGATCTCTTTCATTGTGGCTTTAAGGGCTGCTGGACGGGGGCGTATGACGATATCATGACCTTGGGGTATTTCAGACACATGCAATCTGAATGCTTCTCGCACAGAGCGTTTGAAGTGGTTGCGCTTGACCGATTTGCCATATTTGCGGTTCACGCTTAGCCCTAACCTAGTTTTAGAGAAGCGATTTGTAGAAATATATAAAATAAGAAAAGATCCTGTCAGCTTTCTTTCATTTCTATAAACTTTGTGAAAGTCAGAGCTTTTGAGGATCTTTTGTGTTTTCTTTAGCTGCTTTTTAGGCAAATTTTGAAAAGATGCACTTACAGGTGAGTGAGGGGCTGGGCTGGAAAGAAGCTCTTCGCTCATCTATATATGTTCCTTTTTTATATATTCCTATATGGTATCTAGCCTTAATAAAGGGGACTTATTACAACCTTATTACACTGGAATAAGGAATTTACGTCCTTTATTACGGCGGCGGTTAAGGATTTTTCTGCCATTTGCAGTGCTCATGCGTTTGCGAAATCCATGTTCACGGGCGCGACGTATTTTACTAGCCTGGTAGGTGCGTTTCATAACGACTTCCTTCTTTGTTGAATTTTCTCACTGAGCATACAGAATTAAGAGATAATGTGCAATATCCACTTGTGCAAATCTCGACTTTCTGTTTATAATGACCGCAGACTTCAAAATGAAATGTTGAGATAGGTCAAATGAAAATAAAAGCTTCAATTAAAGCAGACCCAACGAAAGGCGACAAGCTTGTTCGTCGTCGCGGGCGTCTCTATGTGATAAATAAAAAAGATCCAAACCGCAAGCAGCGTCAGCCTGGTCTTGCACTGAAGAAACCACGTAAAAAAGGTAGAATGACGGAGAATAAGGAGAATCATGGCTAGAAAAGCAAAGATCGTCAAAGAATTTCAAAGAGAAAAGGCAATTAGAAGCAAGTGGGATAAACGCCAGTTGCTAAAAAAAGCCGCTCTTAATATGTTTTCATCTGAAGAAGAGCGTGAACAGGCACGTGATGCTTTGGACAAGCTTCCTAAATGCTCCTCTCCGACTCGTCGTCGTAACCGCTGTTCATTTACGGGAAGATCACGCGGGTTTCTTCGCAAGTTCAAACTCTCCCGTCTATGTTTCCGTGAATTAGCTTTGCGTGGAGAGCTACCGGGCGTGACCAAATCAAGCTGGTAAAAGTTTTTAGATTTTAATTTTGCAGATCCTCATTGGAACCATTTTTGAGACCATTTTTGAGGATCTGTTTTTTAACCAGGCGTTTTTATGATCAGAGTGATTGTTCTTTTTTTTCTTTGTGTTGTTTCTCTTTCAACATCTTCTTATGCTGCCCTTACCTTTTATGGTGGAAAATTTTGCGATAGCCGCGAAATTGCCTTTTTGACTCCAGAAGAGCATTATGCTATAGGCGCCCATGCTTATGAGTGTGGAGAGTGGGAAGAGGCTAGATCG
>CALBHK010000503.1 GCA_937894565.1 uncultured Chlamydiae bacterium | reverse complement strand
CGGCGGAAAATTATATTAAAAGCCAACAACATGAAGGTTGGCAGATACTGCCGAAGTATTATGATGATGGTGGTTTTTCCGGTGGGACTTTGGAGCGTCCTGCGCTAAAGGAATTATTTGAGGACATCGCTGCAGGGTTAATTGACTGCGTCATCGTTTATAAAATCGATCGCCTATCACGTTCACTGCTTGATTTTGCAAAGATCGTTGATTTATTCGACCGTCACAATGTAGCGTTTGTCTCTGTCACTCAAAGCTTTAATACCGCCAGTTCGATGGGGCGTTTGATGCTCAACGTACTTTTGAGTTTCGCGCAATATGAACGAGAGCTTACTGGTGAGCGCATCCGCGATAAATTTGCTGCCTCCAAACAAAAAGGAATGTGGATGGGTGGTAATCCACCACTTGGCTACGATATTATTGATCGGAAATTGGTAATTAACGTGCCTGAAGCTAAATTAATTGAGCATATCTTTACGCGGTTTTTAGTGCTGGCATCTGCCACCCATTTGGCTAAAGAGTTAAATAACGACGGTCACCGATCCAAACAATTTACCGCCAAAACTGGCAAAGACATCGGCGGCGCAAGATTCACCAAAGCCTCACTGCGCCGCATCCTTACAAACCCCATTTATGTTGGAAAAATACGCCATAAAGATAAAGAGTTTGCAGGAATACATGATGCGATCATTGATCAAGATTTATGGGATCGCGCGCAAGCAACTTTTAAAACAGCACCAAAACGCAATTCCGCCTTTTGTAAATCACCAGTGTTACTCAAAGGTATTATTCATTGCCAAGCCTGCAATATACCCATGACCCCAACCTATACGGCTAAAAAGAATCGGCAATATCGCTATTACGCCTGCAGTAATGTGTTGCGCGGTATCGAGTGCCATGGCATTAGCTCCTATCTTGCTGCGGGTGAAGTCGAACATTTTGTCATCCAGCAGGTGCGTCATGTTTTAAAATCACCTGAAGTGGCTGCCCAAACAACTCTGCTTTTAGAGCATGCGGGGCTGGATAAAACCCAGGTCTTTGATCTGCTCAAAGACATCGATGCGGTATGGCAAAATTTGTTCCCTATCGAGCAACAAAAAATTATTCACACGCTGATCCGTGCTGTGTATGTCAGCACCGAAGGGATCGATGTGCGTATTAATCAGTACGGTTTACAAAGCTTAATAATAGAAGCACAAGATGAGGTAATAGTATGATCCAGACCAGCACTATTGATGGAGAGGTCTCAATTTTTATGCCGCTTAAGCTTAAAAAACGCGGTGGACGAAAAATGATATTAGTGCCACAGGGTGTGCAACCGGCATCGGAAGACTCTAGCGTCGATCTCACGCTGCTAAAAGCCTTGGTGAAAGCCCATTTATGGCAACGTCAATTAAAATCCGGCAAGTGCAGTGGCATGAAAGAATTATGTGAGCGATACGATGTTACTGCCAAGTACGTCCAGCTGATCTTGCGTTTAAATTTTTTAGCACCGAAATTGAAAGAGGCCATTTTATTTGGTGAGCAGCCAAGGCATTTAAAATTATCGGACTTGATGAACAACGTACCGATGCTTTGGTCCGAACAACAAGAAGTGTTTGGACTGAAAGTGTTGGAACAAGAAACGTAATCAGTATTATTTACGTGTACGCAAAGGCAATCAATATGCGTTACATACTGCTATCAGTTCCTTCAACATCTGACTGAGTTTCCCATGCTGAAATGATAATAATTGCTTTTGACCACATGCATGAATCAATCTGTCGTGGGCTAATAGCCCATAAACAAGCCACAACACATTGGCTATCTCTAAAGCATCGGCCACATTTTTTTCCGATTCACACTTCATATAATTTTTGAAGCAAGCATGCTTTATCTGAAGATAGTCATGATTATGCTCTGTGAGTGCATAATGTTTCCTTACTTGGTATAAACAATTCAGCAGAGAAAAAAATGGGTGTGAGATGGAGATTTCACCCAAATCAATTATAGTGATATTTTGCGAGTTATCGCTTATCAGCGTGTTGTTGTCATTAAAGTCAGGTTGGACGATGGTTTGCTTAATAGCATAGCCAGATAATTTTTTGCATAAACCAGTTATCTTTGGATGCAGCTTTTCTAATTCGTTCACCTCCAATTCAGACAACCCATCAGCCATCAACAGATTTTTTTGTAAGATCGCTTGGCTGTATAAATCAGGCATCTTGTTTAAGCGCCAATCGGGAACACCGATATTAATAAAAGCATCGACATGATCTGCAATTGTTATTTGAAGAGCAGTAAATTGTTCGATTGCTTTGCAAAGCAAATCAGTATCAAATTTCTTTTTCAAAACGCTACGCAAAGACGTGCCAGCATCTTTCATCAAAAAGCAACGTAACTCAGGATTGTGTGCAATAACGGTAGGCACCGGTGCATGAAATTTGTCATGCAAAAGTTGAATAATTTTAGACTCTAAAGCAATAAGCACTGGGGTAATTTTAAGATAAAAAAGTTCATCCCCCGTGTTGATTCTTATCACGCTGGACCAAGGCGTTTGCACAACGGTCTCTGTATTAAGTTTAGTTTGTTGCAGAACCGTCTCGGCCCATTGAATCGTTTTAGATTGAATTAATACATTCTGGCAAAGCTCGGCAGCCCAATGCGTAGTTGTCCATGGGGCGGGTTTAACAATGCAATTGATGGTTTCGTTCTGTGTTTGAAACACTAAAGAATGGCAACCAAATTCGTTTGTTTTAGACCACGCATGATAGAGGTTCTCTCCATTTTTTAATTTGTAGATTGCACTATGACAAGCTTGATCACCTAAAATAGGTGGGTATTGAATGCTATGCTTAGTATCCCTGCGGGTAACGAGAAATCGGATGTAGGCTCCTGGTTCAATCAAGCTTTCAAAATAATATTCGGCTTCTTGAATATTCTGAAGGTCATTGCCAAACAGGAAAACGCTATTAAGCTTGTAATCTTGAATTGTTGCAGGTTTAAGCCAATGTTCCAGCAAGCTAGTTTTTATATCTAATGAAGATGCAGCGAACGGATAGCAGCGAAAAGACTTATCTCTGATATGTTTGAAATAACTGGTTGGTACATCGCTTGCGCAGATTTCATGGCGATGGTTGTACATCAGCTCTGCAAAGCTTGTAGCTAAAATCAGATCCTTTGCATTGTTATCAACGGGAACCAGTGCGCTTATTATCTGCTTGATCTCTTGATCATCAAATGCACCATGTAGGACGGTAATCTCAATTTGCGTGCGCAGCATGTTAATGGTGGCGGCTGGTTTTCTTCTATAATCCAGGCCAAACCACAAATAATTATTTCCAATTAAATGAGCTTTTGGGGTTGGTGTATTTTCTAGGGTTGATATTTTTGCATTTCGCCATAAGCAAGGGTGATCATAAGCTGGTGGTGCCCAATCATATAAAAATTGTTTTATGGATAGCGATCTGCTTCCATTATTAAATTCTGACCGATGCGAAGATTCTTCTTCAGGTGATTCAGGTCTTATTTTATTTGATATTTCGATTAGCCCATCAGGCAGCCAGGTTGGCCTGAATAATACAAAATTGCACCATTCTTGAGCTTCACTCCAAGAAATATCAATTTGGTCGCTATTTGTAGCTGTTTTAAAAACATAACGGGTTTTTGTCATTCGGTTTCTACAATATTTTTTTTCATGAAATAGCGTTTTTGTCCAGTAGGGCAATTCTCAAGAACACCGAAAATCTCATAACCATGCTTTACATAGAAATCTTTTGCTTGGTGATTAAATGTATCCAAATGGATCAACTTGGCTCCCATAGATCCAGCATCAGCTTCAACTTGATTAAGCAATAAAGCACCTAATCCTTTATTTCGATAATTTTCATCCACAAAGAGCACGTTAATAGCCAAGCATTCCCCTAAATAAAAGCAAGTTCTAATGCCTGCAATGATTAAGCCGCTTTCTTTGATAACATAATCTTTCAAAATTTCAGTATCACCATGAAATGAAACTTGCTGAGCAACAAAAGCATTGATTTTATCATTGAGCATTTCTGCTTCTTCGCTTGTAGCGGGAGATAATTTGTAATCTGTCATCATAATACTTTCCTAAGAAAAATCCTTGAATGTTCACGCCAATATTTTTTTATC
>CALBHK010000502.1 GCA_937894565.1 uncultured Chlamydiae bacterium | reverse complement strand
TTATACAGAAATATTCCTTTGCGCCTTTGCGTTGAATTTGTGGAGTTACATAGCAAAAATCTTTGTACCCCTCAGCGTTTCCTCAGCGTACTTTGCGGCTCTGCGGTTAACTTTCCTCTTTCTCTTTTATCTCTCTTTTATCTCTCTTTTATCTCTCTTTTATCTCTCTTTTATCTCTGCTTCGATTTGAAGGAGGCGGTTGTATTTAGCAACTCTTTCGCTTCTGCATAAAGATCCTGTTTTGATTTGTCCTGCGTTTGTTGCTACAGCTAAATCTGCAATAAAGGTGTCTTCGGTCTCCCCAGATCTGTGTGAAATAATGGTGCCGTAATTGTTTTTTTGTGCCAGTTTGATCGTTTCAAGTGTCTCTGTTAACGTGCCGATCTGATTGAGTTTAATTAAAATAGCATTTGCAACACTTTCTTGAATGCCTTTTTTAAGAAAATGTGGGTTTGTGACAAATAGATCATCACCGACAATTTGAATTTTTCCTAAACGTTTTGTTAATTGATTCCATCCTTCCCAATCATTTTGATCCAATCCATCTTCAATAGAGCTAATGGGATAGTTTTGGGCTAATTTTTCCAAAAGATCAATTTGTTTTTCACTGTTTTTTCCTAAATAGGTGCCAGTTGTTTTATCATAAAATTCGGAAGCTGCGCAATCGAGTGCTAAACAAACCTCTTTTTTTGCTTGATAACCAGCTTTTTCGATAGATTTTAAAATCAATTCCAATGCCTCTTCGTGAGAGTGTAGTTTGGGGGCAAAGCCACCTTCATCTCCCACTGCGGTAGAATAACCCTTTTGTTTTAAAAGAGCTTTTAAGTGGTGAAAAATTTCAACCCCGCAGCGTAGAGATTCAGCAAACGTGGAAGCACCAATAGGTTGAATCATGAACTCTTGAAAATCAATCCCATTATCAGCGTGCACCCCCCCATTGAGGACATTCATCATAGGGATGGGGAGTTTTTTTCCATTTCCGATAGAAGCATAAAGAGGGAGTTTGTTGGAGATTGCAATAGCTTTTGCAATAGCTAAGGAGACTCCTAAAATAGCATTAGAGCCCAGTTTAGATTTATTTGGGGTCCCATCCAGTTCGATAAGAAGATGGTCTAACCGTTGTTGACTATCTAAAACCTCACCAACTAACGCTTTTTGGATGGTCTGATTGATGTTGTGGATGGCTTTAAGTACCCCTTTACCTAAGTAGCGTTTGGGATCACCATCTCGTAATTCTAACGCTTCGTGTTCTCCTGTCGAAGCTCCTGAAGGCACAGAGGAAAAGACGCTGTGATTATTGTCTGTGGTCAGTTGGACCTGTATGGTAGGATTACCTCTAGAATCAAGAATTTCTATAGCATGTATATTTTTAATTTTTGTCATATATCTTTTTGTCTCTAAAATTGGAGTAAAAAAAAACAGGATAGTAGGATCGCCCTTCAGGCGGCAGGATAAGAAAATTTAAGCAAGATTATTAAATTAAATGTTTTTTTTAGCCATGAAACATTTTAACCGGTATTTTTATCCTGCCGTCCGAAGGGCGATCCTACAATCCTGTTTTTTTTTCTTTCTGTTAACACTTTTGGTTATCCCTCTTTTAAATAATTTGTTCTAAAATTGCAAATATCCAAAGCATCTTGTATGCTTAATCCTTCATCATCATCTAATTTATTTAAGGAGTTACCATGTCTCAGGAACCTGATCGTAAAAAGGCGTTAGAAAATGCTTTAAGTTATATTAAAAAACAGTTTGGGGACGGAGCTATCATGTCTCTTGGAGCCAAAGCCGCAATCCGCTCTATTCAAGTGATTAAGACGGGTGCTCTTACTTTAGATGTTGCTTTGGGTATTGGGGGCGTTCCCAGAGGTCGTATCGTTGAAATTTACGGACCTGAATCTTCCGGTAAATCTACTTTAGCTTTGCATCTTGTTGCCAATGCTCAAAAAGAAGGAGGCCTTGCTGCTTATATTGATGCTGAGCATGCATTAGATCCCGGTTACGCAGAAAAAATTGGGGTAAATATCAATGATTTATTGATCTGCCAGCCGGATAGCGGGGAAGAAGCACTTAATATTGCAGAGACGTTAGCGCGTTCTAATGCTGTGGATATCATCATTATCGATTCTGTAGCAGCTCTTGTTCCTAAAGCTGAGTTGGAAGGAGAGATCGGCGATTCTTTCATGGGACTACAAGCTCGTATGATGTCTCAGGCAATGCGTAAATTAACAGCAGCTCTTGCCCGCAGCAATACGTGCGCTGTTTTTATTAACCAGGTACGTGAGAAAATTGGAGTTGTTTATGGTAACCCAGAAACGACGACAGGAGGTCGTGCCCTGAAATTTTATGCATCTGTTCGCTTAGATATTAGACGTACAGGCGGTATAAAAGTGGGTGAAGAAGAAGTGGGTAATAGAGTGCGTGTGAAGGTTGTAAAAAATAAAATGGCCCCCCCATTCCGTATTGGAGAGTTTGATATTATATTTAATAAGGGTATTTATGAAATTGGGACAGTTGTAGATTTGGGTGTGGAGTATGAGATCATTACTAAAAAAGGCGCTTGGTTTAGTTATGGAACGGAACGTTTGGGACAAGGGCGTCAGACGGTTTGCGATCTATTAGAAACAAACCATGTTCTTTTAGAGGAATTAAAGAAAAAGGTGATGGATGAGTGTAAAAAACGCAGCGGAGCGGCAATTGTAAGTGAAGCAGAAGTAGAGCCAGCTTTAAATTAATAAAATTTCATCTAGTACGTGATCTAAAGGCCCTCTAGGAAGAGGGCCTTCCCATAATTGTTCGCTATAACCAATTCCAATTGTTCTTGCTCTTTTTAATTGGGGAAGCAGCTTGTCATAAAATCCCTTTCCATATCCTAAACGATGGCTAGTAGAATCAAAGCAAATAGCGGGCACTAAAACAGCATCAATTTTTAATTCATCTGCTAAAACACATTTTTCAGGATCGGGCTCATCAATACCCCATCTATTTTTAATGCAATCGTGAAGATTTCTTACTAAATAGGGTTTTAAATGGTCTTTTTCCATGCGAGGAAGGGTTAACCTGCCCCCCTTAGCTAACAGTTGATTTATCATCTGCATATCAAATTCTGAGCCAAAAGAACTATAAGATAAAATAAGCTGCTTATCTTGAATAAGAGAGCTTATGAGAGAAAATCCTTTTTTATGAGCGGACTCACGTCTTTCTTGTGAAAGACAATCTCTTTTAGAGCGCATAATCTGTCGGATAGATTCTTTGTTCAAGGTAAAAGAGGCTCGTAGCCACGGTAGGTGATTTTTTGTAAAAAACGCCCATCGGCATCAAATAAAGTAGCTACGCCCTCGCCATTTTCAATGCGTGAAACAGCTTGTTTTTCTCCCTTTTTAAAGTATTCGCCTTTCATGAGCTTATCGCGTTCATACTCTTCTATTAGCATTAAACTGCCATCTTTATACCAAGCTGTGCTTAAGCCATTTTTTTTGTTTTGGCTTATTTCGCGTCGGCTTTCCATTTTTCCATTAGCATACCAAGTTTTAGTTGTTCCTTGTAAAACCCCTGCGTTCCATGTAAGTAGTAACTTTGGGGCAAGGTGGGGGCTAGAGGTATAATAGAGAGTTTCTTCGCCTGTTTTTTGTCCATTTTTAATAAAGTACTGTCTTTCCAATTGATTTTGAGATGTATAATGACTGATTTCTCCTTCCAGCATTCCTTGATAAAAGGTTTCAATCACATAAGAGCCGTCATCTTGGTAGATGCAGCGTTTGCCTTTTCCATTTATAATTTCAGCACATTTTTCCCCTAAAAAATTGTTATACTCTCCTGTTTGCAAAAAGCCATTTTGATAGTTTTCAGAGTAGGCTATAGATTGATTGAAATAATAGGTGGTAGACGGTCCTTCCAGCATTCCAGAAAAGTAATGAAGGGTTTGCTTCAACGAGCCATTTGGAAAATAAAATTCTGCCGTGCCCTCCATTTTTCCTTTTGAATAGGGAATGGAGGCTACTTTTTGACCTTGATCATCCCAAGCATAGCTCATGTCATCAAATTGCCAGCCACTTGCATGAGAAAGGTCTAAATCCCCTTCTCCACCAACTAAAAAGGCTTGCAGACGTTGAGTTCCATTTTCATGCCATTCTTTATAAGTTCCATAAGCTCTACCATTTAGAACTTCTAAATATTGTTTAGGACCTCCATTGGGGTAGTAGTTTGTCATAATTGCCCGGACATTGCCTTCGGCATCCCGGCTAAAAATACGCGTGACTTTATCATAGGGTAGATTGGAGGTGAAATTAACGCGCTCGTATTGCTGTAGGCGCTCTTGGCTATTAACTGTTTCTGTAAAGCCGTTACGATCGATGATGTTGATGGCGATGAGTTTTCCAGGCTCTACTTCCTGAACAGACCCACAAGCTGTTAAAATAAACAGGGTAAATAAAGAAAAAAGAAAAGAATAAGAACAGGATAGGCGCATCAGGTTAACTCTTGTGTAAGAGGAATTAACCGCAGAGCCGCAAAGTACGCTGAGGAAACGCAGAGGATATTTTAGGTTTTGTTTTTTAATAATAAGAGCTGCCGAGAATTTTTTACTCTCCGCGTTTTCTCGGCGTACTTTGCGGCTCTGCGGTTGGCTCTTCTCTTTATCTCTATTTCTATTTCTATTTCTATTTTGTTGCATGTGTCTTGTTTCCTTAAAAAAATTCGCGTTTTAGTAATTTTAAATTGAGAAGGTAAGCCTCTGCTTCGGATCGATTTTTCTTTTCCAATTTAAAGTCGGTAATTAAAAGCTGGGGGCGATTAGGCCCTGCTTCAAAGCCATCTATTTCCACACCTTCAATGAGGGCTAAGAGTTTTTCTACATCTTTAGCATCGACTTCTACCGGTTTTTGAAGCGTTTCTGTAGTTTCGGTGAAATAGGGATACGATTCGACAACCCCTTCGGTGAATGCAATTTTATTCTGATTAAGTAAGTAGGCAAGTCTTTTTTTTGCCGCTTCATCTTCTACTACGTGATTTTGTTCAGAAATTTTCTGTAACACTTCCACTTCATGAGTACGTAAACGAAGAGGCTCGATGTATTGATCGATATAAAAATGGTCGGAATCAAGAAAATGATCGCGCACAGAAAGATTTTCTGCTTCCTGTTGTTCTTTTTGGGAAGAGAGAAGTTCTATGGCGTTTATGCGTTCATTAATTTGCTTTAATTTTTCTAATGAAATAAAGGTATCTACTGCAAAATAGGCAAGTGGCAGCAGGGCGCTCAATGTAATGTAGAGAAGCATTCTATGTGGGGGAATAGGCATATTTAAGATCCTTTTTTGATCGGTTTTCTATCCCTTAAAAAAAAGGAGGCCTTGTAGCGGTCGCTGCTGGCGCTCCATTTAACTTCTTCTTTAGGGTCTACAAAGTCATTTTCTTTAATGAGGGCATCGTGAAACTCCCTTGCAATTTTAGGAATTGGGGTTGTGAATTCGATTTCTATGCGAAATTGGTAACTTTGTTTTTTATTGGTATCTGTAGGTCTTTTTGTCATTGTGTAAGAGATCGCCTCTATTTCGATTAAAGCCTCTCCATTTTCATCCACGACGTTTTGGTGAGTGGCCAAATAGGCAAGCAGATCGCTTACCCTTGCAGGTTTTGGGTGTAAATTAAATAGAGAAGGGGTTGATGTGAGTTCGGAGTGAAGGAATTGAAGCCTTTCGGTGATCTCCTGGATGGATAGATTTTGGGGTTTTTGGATATTTTTTTCCAAGATATTAGCGATCTTTTTCTTTTCTTTTAAAAAACGCATCTCAAAGTTTGTATAACCCCTATTAGAGCTTTCAAGAAGTTCTGCATATTTTCCTCTAATTTCTTGTTCTTTATGGTGCTGCCATTGAAGAGAGAAAAAATAGAGGGCAGCTGCACAAAATAAAGAGGCGCCTAAATAGAAGAAGGTTGTTTTTTTAAGGCGTTTCCAAGGATTTGGATAGGAAAATTCTTTTTGTCTAAAGTTGATCTGATGAGTTGCCTTTTGCTGAGCGCTTAAGGCAAGGGCTATGGCTGCGCTGTAGCTATTGAAGTCGGAAAGACTAATATTTTCGGCAAGGAACGGTGAGCACAGCTCTAAATTCAATTCTTTGGCAAGATTTTCCATTAAGAGAGGATCATTGGCCCCCTCTCCTACGACTAAAAGCTGAGTAGGGTGGAATTTTTTACTCTGTTTAGAAAGAGCCGATTGCGTTTTTAAGATCTCTTTGAGAAAACTTTGCTTTTCTTCTATTGAATTAAGCAGTTTAATCCCGTTTTCAATAGCGTGAGAGGCTATTAAAGTCCCTTCTTTGGCAAGTACACATTCTGTATTTAATTTTCCTATATGAAGCACAAAGTAAGAACGGTTGGAATTTTTAAAACAGTAATGATAGCCGAAGTGAGCTAAAGAGCTGGGGAGGGATTCTATGATTTCCAGATCAATGCCAATTTGTTTATAGAGATCGATGAGCTCAGCTACGTGCTCTTTTTGCGAAGCTAATAAAGTAACTTGAGAGCCTGAGTTGTTTAAAGAAACAGTTTGGCTTTCCAATAGAGCTTGATCAAAAGGAAATGGGATGTAGGGTTCGGCTTGAAATTCCAGCACGGCATCGATCTCTTTTTGTTTGCCGATTTTGATGTTTAAGGTGCGCACTAGTGTGTGGATGCCATCCAACGCTCCTACAGGTAAGAAGTTTTTTCCAATTTCAGCGGGAATTTCTGCGTTTTTTACTTTGTAAAGCCGCTTTACATGTTCGTTTTCGTTCCCTTCTTCTATAGTAAGGAAAAACGTTTCAAGGTGGTGGATCTCTATTTCTCTGTTTTTAGCGACTAACTGGGCTATTTTAAGTTGATGGTTATCAATGAAAAGGCCGGCAGTTTGATTGGCTCTAAGAAATTCTTTCATGCAACAACCTTTAATTTTACTTGTGTATAACAGCCTAAAGAAGTTAATATATCATTTTAAACACCTTAAATCAACTAAGCCATGTTGCTATACCAAATTTCGGAAACACTTTTTAGCATTTATACAGTGATGCTATTTATTCGCATTTTGAGTTCCTGGTTTCCAGAATATCGGGAGCATCGATTTGTTTTATTCATTGCTCGCTATACAGACCCTTATTTAAATTTCTTCCGTCAGTACATCCCCCCGATTGGGATGCTAGATATTAGCCCAATTGTTGCGTTTTTTGCTTTAAATTTTATTAATTATGTGGTCGGGTCTCTGATCCTTTTATTTGTTAAGTAGTATGTTAAAACAACCTTTTACTTTTGGATCGATCTCTCTTCCCAATAATATTCTTTATGCTCCTTTGGCGGGCTGTTCCGATTTTCCATTTCGCCGCATGAGTGCAAAATTTGGTCCCGGTTTGATCTATTGCGAAATGGTGAAGATGGATGCTCTTGTGCGCCATGATCCGAGCACTTACCATTTATTAGATTATGACACTTCTATGCATCCTATTGGTGCTCAGCTCTGTGGATCTAAGCTTCAATATGCAAAGCAGTCGGCAAAAATTCTTGAGGATTTAGGGTTTGATGTCATTGATTTTAATTGCGGATGCCCAGTAGATAAAGTGACAAAGGATGGATCAGGCTCTGGAATGCTGAAAAATCCTCTTTTGATTGGCGATATTTTATCTGAAATGGTTTCTGCTGTCAAAATCCCCGTGACGGTTAAAATTAGAGCGGGATGGGATGAAGAGAGTGTGAACGGAGTAGAAATTACGCGCATTGCGGAACAAGCAGGCGCGACAGCCATTACCGTGCATGGGCGCACGCGTAAACAGGCGTATAATGGCCCTGCTAATTGGGATTGGATTAAAGAGTGCAAGATGGCGGCAAATAAGATTCTTGTGATTGGAAATGGTGATGTTTTGGATGGGGCAAGTGCTGCGGCTATGTTTGAACAGACGGGCTGCGATGGAGTTTTAGTCGCCCGCGGCACAATGGGCAAGCCATGGGCTGCGCAGGAAATTATACAATATTTAATGGGAAATCCTGTAGAAGAAAAGAGTTTAGAAGAATATAGAAGTGTTTTATTGGACCATTACCAGGAAGTAGTAAACTATCATAGAGGTAGAGGGGCTGTTTTAGATGCCAGGCGCATTGGTTGCTGGTACTTTAAAAAAGCGCCTAAAACCAGAGAATTTAGAGATAAGATGAGCCGTATAGAGACGGAAGAAGAAGCGATGGATTTGATCGCTCATTTTAAATTCGAATAGATTTCGGGAAAATTGGGTAAAGATTGACCCCTGGCAACTTTTGGAGGCTGTCAGGGGTAAGTAAGAGTTTGATAGCTCATTTTAAATTCGAGTAAGATTGACTCACTCATATTCAAAGATGAAGTCTAATAGAGCTTTTGCTTGTTCTTCTTTTGTTAAACCTTGATTAAAAATGGCCTCATGGATATCTGGATTTGCTTTTTTGAAATAATTAGAGAATTCTTTGATCACAGATTCGCTTTCCAGGCAATTGACTAAGGATTCGAGAAACTCGTTGTATTCAGTTTTTGATAGCCCCATACGATCCAACTTTAATTTCTCATTATAATTTTTTGTGATTTCTTCTTTCTTAGTTGAGAGTTCCTGGTAGGTGGAATGAAATTGTCCTAAACGTTCTTTGGTGATCGCTTCCATAAAAAATAGTTTGAATTCTGTCAATTCTTTATGGTTTTTGATGTTGATCTCACCCTTCATTTCATGAACAAATTGACTATATTCAATTAAGGATAAAACAAAATCTTCTAATCTCACCTTCTCTAAAATCACAGACTTGAAATCTTTAGTTAATGTTTTATTAATTGTAGATTCTAGTTTTTTTGTAACTATTCACGTCATTGATACTTCTTGCTGCCGCAAGGCGCAAGAAGTATCAATGACGTGAATAGTTACATTAACTTTATTATTTAAACAAGTATTTTAGTTTAATTATTTTGTGGATGTGATTTCAAAATTAAAGAAAGAGGGGTCAAACCCCTGGGGAATTAAATTTTCGTACAGGTCTTTAAATTGCTGACTGGCTGTAGTTTTTTGAGAAAGGTCCTTCTTAACTTTGCGTTGCAATTCCTCTCGTTTGGCTAAAATCTCATCTACAATTTGGGAATTGCGATAGATGGCAAGCAGCATCTCTTTGGAAGTGAGTTGGATACGAATAGGATCGACAGTTTTTTTGGTTTCAATAAGCGGCTCTAAGCTATGAATGCCCTCAGTTTCGCCACATTGAGTCTGCGTGCCGCTTAAAATAAGGGCTAAAAAGTATTGCAGTTCTTCGTCATGCAGTTCGATGTTGCAAAGGTTGGCAGGTTTGTCCAGGTTAAATTTCTTATCCTCATTAAGGGAGTTTTTCAGTTTTTGGATGAGTTCTTCTACAAAATAGGGGCGTTTTTCTTTTAGTTCGATATAAAAAGTTTGTTCCTGGTAGAGAATATCCAATAAATTTTTTAAAATGGTATCGATTGTATAGGAGCGAATGGAATCTTCTTGTGCATAGAGGAAGGAGTGGAGATTAAGTTTGCGAGAGGCTGAAACGCGTGTACCGTCTCCGTCTTTCTCCTTGCCTTTACGATGATAGTTATCATAGAGTCTGTTTTGCGCTTCAATAAAAGCCGCCCTTTCTTGAGTTTCCATGTAGCAGGCATATTCTTTGCGCACGGCTGCTAATTCTCTTAAATTAGCGAGCTGGGCATAGGTGATCAGGCTGATGGTAGATATAAAGGCAAAGATGAGAAGAATGATGTTCATTAGTAGCTTACCTGATGAGTTTGCGGGATAAAATTAGAAAGGGGAAATGTAAAAATCTCTTCTTTTTTATCTTTTTGCTTTATTGTTAAGCGCACTAAGGCTGGTAATTTATCTTTTTCTTTTGGCCACTGGTCGAGCCATCCCTGCCTGTCGATCTCGTTAGCAATGGGTGTTTCTGTCTTATTTGTCTCGGCTAGATTGTAAAAGCTCCATTGAATAGATTCGATATTTTCTGCCATCACTTCTAATAGCATGGGAGCGTGGGGAACTCTTGACGAGGTAACAGTTGGCCATGTAAGTAGAATCAGCTGCCCTTTTTCCAGAAATAGCCTGCCTAAGACGGTATTAGAAAAGAGAGGATTGGCTTTTGCTCCTGAATCATAGGTAAAAATAAGAGAAGGTTTTCCATTTTGTTCACTTGTATAAAACCAGAACGGTTTGGTCTCTTTTTTTGCGGTAGCATTTGTGAGGATATAGGCAAGGTGCTCTCGTGTATAGAGTGTCTGCATCGCTTCAAGGCTTAGTTTTTTAGCGGTTGTCTGAGTAGAGAGTGCAAATCGGTAAAACCCCATCAAGCTGCTGGCTAAGAAAAGAATTAAAGCCGCACTGATCATGATTTCAATAAGGGTAAGGTAGGATTTCTTTTGAATTCTCATTTTTTCTGCACCCCCTCTTTCTGCACATAGATCTCGCTGTGATAGACAGAACGCACCCCTTCAATGTGAATATCTAAATTAATTAAAAAAGCGCCGGACTCATCTTCTTCATCAAGTTTTTTAATATTTACAGAGGTGGAGTAGCTCATTTTGAGTGGAGCGATGCCTCTATCTGCCCAAAAAGCTGCATCAAAAGGAATGTTTTGGCTAGAAATGAGCTCTTCCCAGCTGATTTGATGCTCGTAAATTTTTTCCAAAAAATAGGCTAAATATTCTTGGGAGAGGTTAGCTGCTTGAATTTCGTGTAAAAACTGCCTCTCTTCTTTTACCATCCAAAGTTGAGGGGCTAGAAGAGGAACGATAGCAGAGGATAAAATAGCAATTGCTAAAAGCACTTCGATGAGAGTGAAATGGTGTTTTATTTTTTGTTGGATGACCATTGCTCCCTTACTTGTATTGGAAAATAGGTTTCAGAATCTAAAAGGGAGGCAAATTCTTGCAGAGGAAAAAAGGGAATAGGAAGATCTATGGTCTTTTTCTCTCCAGTTGAAGAAGTAAGTGTTAATTGACCAAAGGGAGCGGAGCGTTCTAGTGTGCTGAAAAATAATTCAAGGGTGCCATTTTGTTCTTCCCCATTTTTAGAAATAAAGTGCAAGTGTGCAATCCCATTAATGATCTTATGTTTTTCAAGCAGGCGCTTTGTTTGCAGAGTAATGGGAGTCTTGCTATCAATTTCTACGCGATAAGAATGATTCGAAAGAGCAGAAAATTTGAGGGTAAAATCGCTCTTCATGACCATCATTAAATTTTGCGCTGTTGAAATTTTATCGGATACAGAACTGGCAGCGCTATAAAAGCGCTGTTGTTCAATGAGATGTTTAATACCAACCCCTAAGAGTCCCATTAAACTGGCTATAATGGAAATGACAAGCATTAACTCTAAAAGAGTGAGAAATCTTTTAGTTTTGGATTTGGCGTCGATTAGAGGGGTAGTTGAAGTTTTTTTCAATAAATTCTTCATATTTTTCTGATCTCACCTGTATTCTGCCATCTTTAAAGGTAACTTCAAACTCTTTTCCCCAGCCATCATGGATGAGTTTATTGGAGTTTTTAATGAGTTTATTGTTTCTAATTAACTCTTGCCAATTGGCTTCGATATCATTTTCTAATGCGGGATTGTTGGCAATCATGAGTTCGAGTTGATTTTCCAAATTGTCCATGGCAAAACCAGTGGTATCTGCCTTGCTTTTTTCTAAATTGCCCGCCACATTGATGCTGATAACGGCAATAATAGCACCTAAAATAGCAATCACGACCATCATTTCGATTAAAGTAAAAAAGCGACGTTTCATTTTTTTATACATAAAGACAGCTTATGGGGTACCATTTAGTTTTTATGCCATTGTAGCATGGGGATTAAAAAAAGAATAGACCCTATTGAACTGTGTAGGTGACGGTTCTTGTATTATTTGTTACAGCGGCTGCAGAGGCTGTTGCTGATAGAGTGTATGTCATTGTTCTCCCGCTACTGATTGTAAAGATAGGAATTCCTGTAACCAGATCTTGTATAGTGGTGGTCATTGCGACGCTTCCCAATGAAGTGGCTCCGGTTGGAGCTGCTAAGTTAATAGCTAACGTGACACCACTTGGCATGGATGAGTTGATTTTGCCTGTGATCTTACGAATGGTAGTATCGGTGCTAACGCTGTAAGTACGCGAAGAGTTTGTTGCAGGGTTGGGGTTTTGTCCTGCTGTGCCTGAATTGATAGTCATTGTTGAAGGATTTCCTGTGATGGAGATGCTGAGCGCTGCTTCAATGATAGAGAAATAAGAAAAAAGTGAAATGATAAAAAGATATCTCATAGTCATCCGTAAAATTTAAGGTAAATATTAGTGGTTTTTTTAAAAAAGTAAAGTTTTTTCTTTGTATACCGAACATGATTGAAGAATTGGTTTTTGACCACGTCGGTTCTGCATCAAAA
>CALBHK010000501.1 GCA_937894565.1 uncultured Chlamydiae bacterium | reverse complement strand
TGTTGTTAACGGGATGTCATTATCTCGTAGAGATTCACCCTTTGCAAATAGTGGACTTGTAACTTCTGTTGATGAAATTGATTTTCAAGAATTTTCCCATCATAATGCTTTGAGTGGCATGTATTACCAAGCACAAATTGAAAAAAATGTCTTTAGTCACAGTGATGGAACCCAACGTGTGCCTGCTCAAAGATTAACTGACTTTATCCACCATAAATTAAGTGGTACTTTACCAAATTCATCCTATATACCAGGAACCATTTCTTCCAGAGTTGATCAAATTTTACCTAAACCTGTCTATGAAAGACTTCAACTTGGTCTGCTTCAATTTGGCAAAAAATTTAAACACTATCTAACCGAAGAAGCTATTGTTGTTGCAACAGAATCTCGAACAAGTTCACCTGTTAAAATACCACGTGATCCGATCAGCTTGATGCATCCCCAAATTATTGGATTATATCCTGCAGGCGAAGGTGCAGGTTATGCAGGTGGAATTATTTCGGCAGCTATTGATGGAGAAAAATGCGCTTTGAAAATTGCTGAAATACTTAACCACAAAGCTCACTAAGAAAGCACAAAGTCCACAAAAAAACTTTGTGAACTTCGCGAAATCATTGTCTCTTGGTGGTTAAATCTACTTTTTCAATCTGTCTTTAAATATTTTTTCAAATTTTATTCTGGATTTCATGGCATCACAGTAGAATTATGGAGTTTACAATTCAAAATCATCTACATACTATTATTGGTAAGCAGTGTATTGATAGCCTTCCTAAAACCCAAGCAGGAGCATTTGGAGGAGACGGAGGCGAAGGTGGAGGGTTTGGAGAGTGAGGTGACGGAGCTGGGGTATGAAGTTAGCGGCTATAGAGAGCAGGTCAGTAACTTAAGTGAGAAAGTGACTCATTACAGCGAACGAGTTGAAGACCAGGCTAAAGAGATAGAGAGACTAGGAGCAACGTCACAGAAGATACTGAATAATGTCAATCACGAGCTGCGGTTGCCTGTAGGTAACGTGATGAACTTTGCTCAGATGTTAAATGATGGGATAGGGAAGATGAGTGATGCAGAAGTGAAGATGATATCTGAGGAGGTATATACAAATTCCACACGTTTATCGACGATGATACTTAATATGTTAGATTTAGCTATGCTATCAACTAAGAAGATAGAGCTGAAGAAGAGGACAATCAACTTCAGTGAGTTAGTGGAAGATAGAGTTAAGAGATGCAGAGCAGTATATTTAGGTGATAAGAAGATAGACTTCCGCCTTATCATAGAACCTGAGATCCTTATAGCAGTTGATCCCAACTATATAAGGCAGGTGGTAGATAATTTAGTCATCAACTCCATTAACTTTAGTGAAGAAGGGCTAATAGAGATAAATGTCACCAGGGAAGATGAGTGTGCCAAACTGACAATCATCGATCAAGGGAAGGGCATTCCTATGCCCGAGTTATATGACATATTCACTCCATTTAAGATGGGATCGAACAGCGAGTCCAAGGCTCAGGGCAGGGGTGTGGGACTTGCCTTATGTAAAGCTGCCATAGAAGCACATGGTGGCAGCATCAAAGCTGAAAGCAATGGAGACCAAGGAGCTAGGTTTACAGTCTTGCTTCCGAAATATAGATTGTAGAAAATAGATAAGATATTAACTTTCTATTTTGAAGGAGCTTTTGCAATTATCTGCTCAACCACCCATTCCATTTTGTTTGCGTCAAGTTTTAATATACGAGGATTGTTGTAAGTACTATCAAACGTGATAGTCTGAATTAATTCTTCTTGAGCAGAAATAAAAATGTTATTAAATGATGGATAATAAGGCAAATAATTTTTATATCGCACTCCAACATATTTTTTGTCTATAGCACCTTGCATTATTTGTATTAGGCTTTCTAAATTATTTACTTTATGTCCATTAAGTTCTGTAATTTGCAGGCGATATAAATTTTGATGATTTTCTGAGAAATTTTCTCTAATTGCACCAAAGCTACTACCTGTCTGAACATTTGCCATACTTAAACTACCTATCGGAGCACCCGTGATAAATGCACAATAATCATCAGCTTCAAAAAATAGTGCTCCAGCAAAATCCAAAATTCTATTCACTTTATGATCAAAAATTGAATATAACTCAATTTCTTGCTCTATTTCCTTTCCATCTCTGATCAACGTTACCTTCACTGTTTTGTCTTTTGAGTTGCTCATGATCAGATCAAATTTTGCAAGGTCTGCGGAAATCATTTGCCCATTTATTTTCCAAATTATATCGCCTGCTTGCATTTTTTCTTCAGCCGAAGAACCATTTAAAGTGCTACGCACAGCGATTACTCTATTTCTAGCGTTAGGAAAGTCATTTATATATTTTGTAATAAGATTTTTAGGGAAATTAAAATGTTTTTCGGCTTTGTCTAGTGAAATTAATTTAGTAATCACACCAATATGATTTCTTGCTGGCGCCTCACCTTTCTGAATTG
>CALBHK010000500.1 GCA_937894565.1 uncultured Chlamydiae bacterium | reverse complement strand
CCTCACATCAACCCTTATGTTACGAGGCCTCCGCGACACCGGGGGCTCTGTTTAGATCTTTTGTGCTTCATCTAAAATTACTGCGCTAAAATCAATACTTCCCATCGTAAAACTGTTAACTCGCAAAGATTCGTAAGAGGTCATTATTATTTTATCCGTCGCCCAAATTCCAACCTGATCTAGTGATTCTTTTAGTCTTTCGTCAATTTCACAATCTGATAATTTTTGCTTTACGTCTTTAGAAAGATCAAAATTAACTCTATTCGCTTCGGCCAATAAAAGATCACGATCTATTTTAATCGGGCAATCCGAAAAGCGGACAATTGGTCCTAAACTTCCAGGAGCTAATCCAAGCACATAATTCTCTTCAAAAAATTTTTTGAACCCGTCTTCAAGCCATGAAGATTGTATCAAGCTGACAGGTGCCACGATGAGAATTGGCTTTTTGCTTCCAACAGGTTTCGAGCGAAGCCATGCTACGAAAGACAATAACTGTACCGTTTTACCTAAACCCATATCATCAGCTAGCAATGCTCCTCGATGTGAATAGCTAGTTTCTTTGATAGAGTGTTCAAACAGCCAGGCCAACCAAGCAAACCCTTTGCGTTGATGTTCTTCTAAATTAAATTCACTTCGAAAACCCGGCGGCTTTGAGAAGATCTCTAAATCGACCGAAGAAAAATGCCAATTCGGTGGAGTTCCAATTTTTGACTCTTGTTCGCCAATTCCAAGGCTTACACGGTTTTCCGATGAGCTAGCTTTGTTCTGGGGCAAAGAATTTTTTAATGACTTCAAAGGAATATGTATATTTTCACCTGACTCCGATTTTCCCCAGTTTACGATCACACTTCCATTTTGCTCTGCTAGTTTAACAGTTTCCCTAGCTAATTGTTCTTCGCCTGCTTCAATTTCGACGGAATTTGAATGTTCAATTCGCTTACAGCATGTTTGAAGTTCCTTCAAGTTGAACTCGCCTAAACCACGTACCTGAATTTTCTTGTCTTTGAAATCCGGGACGGGAGTAACCGTAGCACCGGTTTCCATTCGGATTTTCATTACTTCGCTTTCAATAGAATCTTCAAGATCCTTACAAGCCTCTTTTAACACTTGATACTCAATGGGCATAGGTGAATACATCAAAGGAATAGTTGAGCCATCAGTCGATCTTAAAAGTGTAGAGTTACCTTCGTATCCCTCAGACGAGGCTAAGACATATAAAAGGTCTTTTCAATCCTAACCCAAGGTATCCCCGACCGGCCCCTGGGGATTTGTCCTCATTTCCTCACATCAACCCTTATGTTACGAGGCCTCCGCGACACCGGGGGCTCTGTTTAAAGATGTCGCGTGGTTGTTTAAGCTGCTGGTTTTGTCTCGTTTTGTTTGTTTTGGCGCATCTCCTTTGTTGGGTTTAGAAAAACTTCTGTTATTTGATTCCATTGTCGCACCTCCTTTGTCCACCTAAGTGGGTTTTTTAATTTAGCCGCTTCGTAGATTTGTTTTCGTTTTTGTAAAATCAATAAATCTTCACCGTTGTGTTTCGATGCCGGTGTTACGAAGCTGATTTCGCTATGCCGATGTTCGTTGTTATACCAAGCCACAAAGCGTTCAACCCAAACTCTGGCTTCATTAATACTGGCGAATGACCCGTCGGGATATGACGGGCGATATTTTAAAGTTTTAAAAAGTGACTCCGAGAATGGATTGTCGTCGCTCACTTTGGGCCGACTAAATGATGGCACAACGCCAAGTCGCTGAAGCGTTGCTAGCATCGTAGCGCCCTTCATCGGACCACCGTTATCAGAGTGTAACGTAAGCTGATTCTGCTCAACCTTGTGCCTTCTGGCTGTATCTGCAATCAGCGCCGACGCATAATCCGCGTTCTCACAGAGGTAAATTTCTGAACCAACAATCATTCGGCTAAATACATCCATAATCATATACAAGAAAAAGTACTGACCTCTAATTGGGGATTTCAGATAAGTGATATCCCAACTCCAAACTTTGTTCGGTGAAGTAGCTACAACCGCTGGTGGTCGCACGTGAGAACGCGGCCTTGAATTCAACCTATAAGTATCAAGTGCAGCTCGTTTTAAAATTCGATAGAAACTACTTTCAGAGGCAACATAAATTCCTTTGTCAGCCAACTTCGGAACAATCTGCGATGGCGGTAAATCCCTGTACTCAACTGAGTTTGCAATCTCAATCACCTGATCGCGTTCGTCATTGGTCAGTTGCTTCACAGAACCAGTTAACGGCCCTCGTCGCCGATCACCAACATCTGGATCTTTTTGCCAACGCTGAAGTGTTCGCAAACTGAACTCTAAAACCTTGCAGCACTCGTTCCTCCTGGCGCCAGCTGCAACTGCTTCGTCAATCAATCCAGACAAGTGTCTTCGATCTGACAAACTCACTTTGATTCCTCGGTTCCCCAGATCAAGTCGACTTTTTTTTTGAGTATGATGATCGCAGCCGCCTCAGCCAAAGCCTTGTCTTTTCGCGCCAACTCCTTCTCAAGTTCAAGAACTCTATAAATCATTTCATTACGCTCAGTTCGTTTGTCTTGTGTCTCGGGAACCAATGACTTCTGCATCTTCTCACGCCACATTTCGATGTGATCTGCATGCACCCCCTCGCGGCGAAGAAAAGCTCCTTGCTCTTCAACAGCCAAATTGTCAAAAGCCATAACGGCTTTGTATTTCTCATCGGAAGTCCAATTTTGCGGGGTTCGTGTCAGTGGTTTCATGTCGTCACCGGTACCATACTTATTGACCCACTTATACAATGCAGTCGAACTCAACACGTTCTCTCTGCAAAATACATCTATTGACTTCTCACCGCGAGTAAGAAACTTTTTAACCCACATTCGTCGCTGTTCTTCTGAAAACTTTCTGTACGCCATCAATACGACCTGACTCGCCCTGATACTTTTTTAATTAAATCCAACACGACATCTTTTCTGACATATAGGGTACACGACAACTACCCTGAAACAGGGGGTGAACCTAAACATCCACTTCCATCAACTATTTGTGGATGGCTGCTATGGG
>CALBHK010000499.1 GCA_937894565.1 uncultured Chlamydiae bacterium | reverse complement strand
AGTCACGCAAGTGGCTTAATTCCGAAGCCTGCTCCTTTAGGGGCAGGTAGTTCACGACATTAAATTCGTCAAAGAGGGCGTAGTTACCACAATTCGAAGATCAAAAACGGATCAAGCTGGAGCCGGAAGAGCGATAGCGATTCCGTACGGATCAAATCTTCTGACTTGTCCTGTAAGAACCTTACAAGATTGGATTGAAGCATCTGGTATTACATCAGGACATTTATTTCGTGCCGTCAACAGGCATAATCAGGTGCAGGGGAGGGGGTTGTCTGCTCATTCCGTGGCGTTGATTATAAAAAGAAATGGCTATATCCAACTGTCAAAAAAGCTTGATTTTTCCGGACATAGCTTAAGATCTGGATTTGTAACCACAGCCGCCATAGCAGGTGTTCCTGAACATATAATCATGCGGCAGACTGGTCATAAAAAATCCGATACCATCAAGCGATACATCCGCATAGGAAACATGTGGAGCGAAAATGCAGCAACTAAGGTTGGGTTATAACGTAGCTTATCTTCTCTTGGCTATGCACATTTATTCGCAACAGCAAAAAATCCATATATTAATTCAAAAAATGTTGCATTTTACAACTAAAATAGTACAATTGACCCAAAAAAACATTGAGATGAACCTGTGAATCTAGATGAATATTTATTCCGTAAAAAAATTTCTCAAACTGACTTTTCTAAAGAATTAGGAGTTTCTCGTAATCATTTTGGAGAAATTCTGAGGGGCAGGCGAACACCCAGTGTAAAATTAGCTAAAAAGATCGAGGAATTCACTAATGGTGAAGTAACCAAAGAAGAGGCTATGTTCCCAAAAGAGGGGGAATAATATGCTGTTAGAAGAACTACAAAAATTGGTTGCAAATGGCGAATCGGAATGTTTGGAGTTTAAAAAAACGACAGGACAACGTTCTGAGGCTGTTAAAACAGTTTGTGCTTTACTCAATGGGTTAGGTGGTTTTGTTTTATTTGGAGTTTCGGACAAGGGTGAAATTTTTGGCCAACATGTGACAACCAAAACCATTGAAGACATTACTCTTGAGTTAAAAAGAATTGACCCTCCCGCATTTCCAGAAATCGAAACTGTTGCTATTGGCGATGAGAAAGCTGTTATTGTGGTTAGAGTACCTGGAAAATTAGGAACTTATTCGTATGATGGTCGCCCGTATATTCGTCATGGCCCTACAACACAAATTATGCCACGTGCAGAATATGAAAGGCGAATTTTAGATAAGTTTCACTCTCATCGAAGATGGGAAAATGAGCTTGCTCCTAATTGGGTAACCATTCAAGACTTGGATGAAGAAGAAATTCAATCCACGCTTCAAAATGCGATTAAGCTTGGTCGTATGAAGAAACCTTCTCACATGGATTCAGAATCGATTTTAAGAGGACTTGGTCTTTTTGATAATGGACATCTCGTTAATGCAGCCGTTGTCTTGTATGGAAAGAGTGAGAGGTTGTTTTCTAGCTATCCTCAACTATCCATCAGGTTGGCTAGATTTAGAGGTTCCGATCGATTAGCCGGGTTTATGGATAATCGTGATTATTGGGGGAATGCGTTTGATCTTTTAAAGAGAGGGGAGTTGTTCTTATTAGATCATGTTCCCATCTCTGGACGTGTTGTCCCTGGAAAAATCATTCGCGAAGATTATCCGCTCTATCCACTTCTTGGAACAAGAGAAGCCGTCGCTAATGCTATCTGTCATCGAGACTACACCACACATGGCGGAGCTCTTGCGATTGCCATGTATGATGATCGACTTGAAATAATTAATCCGGGAATTTTTCATTTTGATATTACACCAGAAAAACTTTCCTCTCCGCATGAATCTAAACCATGGAATCCTATTATTGCGAGCGTTTTTTACCGCGCTGGAGTTATTGAAAAATGGGGAACGGGGACTCTTAATATTATTGAGTGGTGTAAAGAAAATGGAAATCCAAAGCCAGTATGGGAAGTACGAGCCCAATCGGTTGTGACAACGTTTCTGCCCTCTTCATTTTTTTCTACTGGAAAAAGACCCGAAGAGTTGAGGCTTGAGTCGAGGCCTGAGTCGAGGCCTGAGTCGAGGCCTGAGTCGAGGCCTGAGTCGAGGCTCGAGTCAATGGAGAATGAAGTATTGAATTTGCTTAAAAATGGCCCTTTATCTAAGAGTGAAATATCTCAGAGCCTAGGACATAAGCATATTTCAGGTGGATTAAAGAAGGTGCTTGCAAGTCTTCTTAAAGAGGGGAAAATTGTCTATATATTACCAGAAAAACCAAATAGTAGACTTCAAAAGTATAAATTAAACGAATGATAATAAAAATATAAAAAAAAAGGGGGCCATAAATGATTCTGATTCCATTTTATGACATTTTTCCAGAGATTGCTAAGGAAGAAAGTCGTTGTTTCCATCTTTTGCAAAATGATGAAGATCTAGAAGCTCCTCCTAAAGGCTCTTATAGACTTGTTGAGCTGTATTGTCCTGATCAAAATTGCGATTGTCGGAGAGTGAATATTGTTATTATTTCAAATGAAGATGAAAAAGAATATGGGACAATTCAATTTGGTTGGGAAAATCAAGCATTTTATAATGATCATTTTGGTTTTGATGACCATGGGTTACCCGGACCAGATTATGCCCCTATGCAATTTCTGGGAAAATATGCGCACTTTTTTCTTTATAAATTCAAAGAGTTGTGCGCTACGGATAAATCGTATGTTGCTCTTTTAGAAAGGCATTATAACATGTTAAAAGAGAAGTCCAGAAATCAGGATCTATTAAAATTGGTGCGTAAAAGAATGGCTGAAAAAAACACGTACAGAAAACCAGATGATGGATTAAAGAGAAACAATCAGTGCTCCTGTGGTAGTGGAAAAAAATATAAAAAATGTTGTTTGTACCAGACGATTTGAACCTCTCTCGCAAAGTATCCGTAAATTTGCTCAGATTTACGGATGCTTGATGAGCTGAGATTTAATTAGAGCTAACGCTAGTGAACTACCTGCCCCTAAAGGAGCAGGCTTCGGAATTAAGCCACTTGCGTGACT
>CALBHK010000498.1 GCA_937894565.1 uncultured Chlamydiae bacterium | reverse complement strand
CTGTCTAATTTTTTAATATTCTTACGTACCTGCGGGTCCAGCAGAGAAATTTCTAACGCGTATATTTTTTTTCGATCATCAGCTTTGATACTCACAGATCTATTATCTTCAACTGATAATCTCCATTCTGTTGGCGCGTCAGACCTAAAGCCATCCCAAAAAAATCCTCCATGGGGTGCAAGTATTTTTGTAACCGCATTTTCAATGCCGGAAGCATCACCTGTTTGTATCAGGATTTCAAAAGCCGTAGTCCATTCTTCTGCAAGCTCTGGATTTTCTTGTTTAAAAAAGCGTATCAAGGATTTGCCGCTAGCTGTCCATTTTGTCGAAGCTCTAAAATAAAACTGCAACAGGGGCTCAAACAAATGAACAGCCGATGTTATTTGCTCTTCTTTGTTTTTAGGAGATTTAATATCATCCAAGATATCCGTGATGAGAAAACGCTCTTTATCAATTTGGGCTTGGCTCCAGCTATTTGGCCCTGGTTTTCTATAGCTTTCGGCAACTTTAAAAACCTCTTGAGAGAAAGGATCTGTTTTTAAAACTTCTTTTCCATGTATGATCATCTCAATTAATCCCGAGATACCATTCCCCGTCCTTGATTCTTCAAAAAAATATCGCAAGGTATTAAGATCATGAATAAATGCATCAATTGGCCAACCGTCGTAAATAAAAGCTTCCCGGTAAGCGTGGGCTACTTTTTCAAAAACAATCACAAGATCTAGATCGGATGCACTTGTTCCTTGACCCTCTGAAACTGATCCTGCCCAGAATATGGCTTTAGCCTGCACGTAGCGTTCTTTAATAAGTTTTTGGATGGTTGGTAACGGGTCATTTCTTGAAGATAAATCCTTTATCATCCACACCTCTCCAGTATCTTGCTGTTCTGAAACCCTTTTGAATCCCGCTTTTGCGTAGCATTTAATGGCAGAAAGATTATTAATATCTGGATCTGCAAAAATGTGGGTGTACCGATTGCCGTGTAATTTAAGGAATTCTAAAATTGCTTTTGAGCCTAACCCTTGTTGCAAGGCGGCTGCTTCGCCAATGAAGATATCAAATGCACCCAAGTTTTCCGGTAAACCTAAGAGTGACTTACTTCTAGGAAAATCGTATGCATTATAAATCTGAATGTATCCAACTGGGTCTTGATTGTTATGGATAATAAAGCCTTGAATAGGTTTCTGCTGCCCATCCATGAGCTTATAGCCCTTGATGTATGAGCTATATTTTTCACGCACCAAATCCAGTGTATACGTCACATCCTGATCCCACCATTTTTTGACGTGCGGCGTCTCCAGCCACTTTAGCAGTAACGGAAAATGTGATTCATGCAGTGGTTCGAACGTGATGGTCATGATCTACTCCTGCCTTGCGAGTGTCTGAAATGCTTTTGGCGAAGGGTTATCATCTACGAACTTTAGTATCAGGCTGGCAGCTTCAAAAGGAGAGATAGCAGTTGTATCCACCTTAAAATCATATGAATTTAAAACGCCTTGATGCACTCTATCTATTTGATCATTTGAGAGACCAATGCAGCGATCTCGTCTTAAAATTTCGCGTTCTTGCATAACTGCTAGATCACAAAAAACGCCGATGTAATAAACTGTGTGATCCTTTAAATGGTGGACATAGGCTTTCAAAGCATTTTCATCAAATAATACTTCATCGATAATGAGGTTGTTTCCGCGGTCTGCTAGCATTTCAGCAAATTGCGGCATAACGCTGAAGAGCTTCCCACCTTCTGCACCTGATTCGGCATAGCACGTAGGGCCGCGATCATTTTGCCCTGGAATAAATTTTAAGTATGGCTCTTGTCTGCCGAAGGGAATCATATCAATGAATGTATCAACGCCGAAACTTAACCAAAGCTCTGGGCTTTCATGCCCTATAGCCTTTGCGATGGAAGTCTTTCCGCTAGAACCACATCCGTGTAAGAAAATAATTTTACTCATGCTGCGTCCGCTATTTGTTGCTGTAAAATGCCGCGCAAATGCTCATCGAACCCTTGCTTATTTTCCCCTAAACTTACAAAAAAGGATTCTTCGGCCTTAAGTAAATCCTTTGCTGCACCTTGGATTTTAGCGCTACCTGCATCTGTAAGCTCAGAAAACTTAGACCGCTCATCTCCTTCTTTTTGATCGGACACGGCAGCATCGTTTGCACGCACGATAGACAGGATAACCAAATCAAACTCTTTGCCTTGGAATGCGTCCACCGTGCCGACACGTAGACGCTCATCACCTGATTCGGTCTGACGG
>CALBHK010000497.1 GCA_937894565.1 uncultured Chlamydiae bacterium | reverse complement strand
TGCTCAAAAAATATCAATTTTTTCAAGCAAAGCTAATTACGCAAGAGGTCTATTATAATTACACACCCTTTTAAATTTTTTCCATCCTCTTTATCGTTCTTATCGTTCTTATCGTTGAGCTTGCTTGTACACCCCTCTGCGTTTCCTCTGCGCTCTTTGCGGCTCTGCGGTTAATTCTCCCTCCCCCCCCCCTCACTCTCTCTTCTATCCTCTTATCCTGTTTTCTTTTTTCTTTTATCGTGTATAATACTGAACATGAAATACCCCCCGCATCTCAATAAACTCATCGGCGAACTTAAAAAACTCCCGGGAGTGGGCCATAAAACTGCCGAACGCTTTGCCTTTCATCTGCTTACACGATCGGCGCGCGAGCTTGAAAATATTGCAGAGACAATCCGTCTCACCCCCCAATTCATTTTAAAATGCGAAGAGTGTGGCTGTTTATCTGAACTGACACGCTGCCATTTTTGCGAAAATATTTATCGCAACGCTTCTCTTTTGTGCATCGTCGGCTCGCCAAAAGATGCTTTCGCCATTGAACAGACGCACGAATTTAAAGGGATCTATCACGTTTTGGGAGCTCTACTCTCCCCCCTTGAAGGCAAAGGGCCTGAACTTCTTCTTTTAGATCAGCTTAAAAAACGCATTCAGGAGAGAAAAGTAAAAGAAGTCATTATTGCGCTAGATTCGACTTTAGAGGGAGATGCCACAACCCTCTACATCAAACAAGAGCTTGCGCACATGGAGATCGCCGTCACAAGACTTGCCTTTGGCATTCCTATGGGCAGTGCGCTCGATTACTTAGACGGAGGCACATTAGGAAAAGCCTTATCCGGTAGACGCGGTTTTTAGAAAAAAAACAATTACCGTTGCAAAAATTTAGACAAAAACGCTATAGTCTGCTTGCTTCTTAGATAAGGTGGCATGGCCAAGTGGTAAGGCGGAAGCCTGCAAAGCTTCTATCCCCAGTTCGATTCTGGGTGCCACCTTACATTTCATTCGGAGAAAATTTGTTATTTCTAGTCGCAACTCCCATCGGCAATTTATCAGATTTTAGCTACAGAGCTATAGAGACGCTGCGCGACTCTGCCTACATTCTCTGTGAAGACACCCGCATCAGTGCGCGTCTGCTTGAACACTATCAAATCCAAACACCTCTGAAGAGTTTTCACCTATTTTCTGAAGCTCAAAAGGAAGACTCTATTATTGCGGACCTTAAAGACTTGAAACAGATTGCTTTAATTTCTGACGCAGGCACGCCTGCGATAGCAGATCCGGGAGAGAGGCTAGTAAAGCGGTGCATTGAAGAGGGCATTACTGTAAGTGTGATTCCCGGTGCCAACGCCATCATTACAGCTCTTGCAGGCTCCGGACTGCTAACTATTCCTTTTCAGTTTTTAGGATTTTTTCCGCGCAATGGACAAGAGAGGGCCAAAGCACTCATGCAATTAATGGAATATGAGGGCACTTCTATTGTATACGAATCCCCTCATCGCATAGGATCCCTTATTAAAACCTTAAGTAAAATTGATCCCGAACGTCAACTGGTGATTGCAAGAGAACTCACAAAAAAATTTGAAGAATATATCCGCGGGGAGGCTTTTGAGCTTGTAGAAAAACTTCCATCCCTTGTGAAGGGAGAAATTGTTCTTCTCGTAGATAGAAAAAAAGAGCAAAACCCCTAT
The DNA here is from genome assembly GCA_937894565.1 of uncultured Chlamydiae bacterium. GTDB lineage: Bacteria > Chlamydiota > Chlamydiia > Chlamydiales > CALBHK01 > CALBHK01. Next base: position 4,486 of record CALBHK010000497.1, on the reverse strand, counting down.
CTTGAAATGGATCCCAAAGAACATGTTCAACTTCTAATGGACCAATATGGCCTAACAAAAAATGAAGCCATCAAAACCGTTGCTTCTTTGCATCAAAGTTCTAAACAAGAACTCTATAATCAGTTCATCAATGAGGATGATTGATTGCTATTGCATCTAACTCTTATTTGACATAAAATCTTACTACTAAGAGGACACAACATGATAATGCAATCTGAAGAAGAGGCTATGGAGCAACTTTTAGAGACCGCTATCCGGGAAGACATGGGGAGCGGAGATATCACTACAGAAGCATGCTTAAGCCGCTCTATTATCACATCCGGCAAGCTCATTCTCAAACAAAGAGGCGTGATCGCGGGCTTTCCTTTACTGCGCGCTTTATTTGAAAAAATAGATCCTGAAATCCAATTCACCCCTCTGGTGGATGAAGGACTCTTTCTAAAAGCTGGCACCTTTATAGCAAAAATCGCAGGTCCTGCCCAAAGCATCATCATGAGCGAAAGAATCGCACTTAACCTTCTCACTCATTTGAGCGGCATAGCCACCTTAACGGCAGAGTATGTAAAAAAAGTACGTGGACTCCCCTGTGCTATTTTAGATACAAGAAAAACCCTTCCGGGACTACGCACGGCGGAGCGCTATGCGGTACGTGTGGGAGGAGGGATCAACCACCGCCAAGGCTTAAGCGATCTTTACATCATCAAAAGCAACCATTTAGCCTTTTTAGGCGCCCAAACAAGCCAACCGATTCTTAAAGCAGTTGAATTGATCCGGAAAAAAAACAACAACATCCCTATAGAAATCGAAATTGAAAATTTTAACCAGCTGGAAGAGGCTTTGAGCACGAATTGCCAAACTATTTTATTGGATAACATGCTGCCGGAAGAGATCACACGCTGCACAAAAAGAATCCGAAAAACAGATAAAAAAGTTTACATTGAATCCTCAGGAGCGATTACACTTGACACTATCCGTCTTTATGCAGAGACAGGAGTGGACGGGATTGTTGTAGGAGCACTGACTAATGTACAATCTCTTGAGATTGGGATTCGCCTTCTTATTTAAATTTAACTCTTAACGACGAGGTAAGTGATGACAACTGAAGCTAAAGAAATCATATTTGGAGAGGAAGCTCTTCAACACCTAAAAGTGGGTGTGGACACACTCACTAAAGTAGTGGGATATACACTCGGGCCTAAAGGGCGCAATGCCGCTATAGAAAAAAGCTGGGGAGCTCCCAAAATTACTAATGACGGCAGCAGCATTGTCACAGAAATTGAACTTAAAGAGACAGCTGCCAATTTAGGAGTCTCACTCGGAAAAGAATTAGCTCAAAAAATGAAAGAGAGCTGCGGAGATGGCACGTCCACTGCCACTTTGCTTTTTGGAGCTCTTGTTAATGAAGGCATTAAACAAGTCTGCTCAGGCACTGCGCCAAATGCCCTAAAACGCGGCATGGAAAAAGGGTTGGAAGAGATTCTTAAAAATCTTGATAAACTTTCTATTCCTATTAAAAACCAAGATGATATTCGCAATATTGCCACTGTTTCGGCTTCCGGTAACACAGAGATTGGCCAAATCATTGCACAAGCCATCGAAAAAGTAGGTCTTCAGGGCGTGATCACCATTGAAGAGGCCAAAACAACAGAAACTACAATCGAAGTGGTCGAAGGCATGCAGTTGGAGCGCGGTTATTTAAGCTCTCATCTATGCACCAATCGTGATAAGATGCAGGTTGTCTATGAAAATGTAAAGGTACTTCTATATGATAAAAAAATCAGCAACATTCACGAATTGCTCCCTATTTTACAGGTAGTGGCTGCAACCAGAGCGCCTCTGCTTATTATCGCAGAAGACATTGAAGGCGATGCCCTCTCTACACTTGTTGTCAACAAACTGCGAGGCGCTTTGCAAGTGGCAGCCATTAAAGCTCCAGGCTTTGGCGATCGCCGTAAAGCCATTTTGGAAGATTTAGCGGCTTTAACAGGTGCCACTTTGATCAGCCAGGAAATGGGCTTAGAGCTAGCGAACGCAAAAGCAGAGCATTTAGGAGAAGTCGGAAGTTTGACTATCACGAAAGAACATACAACTCTTATCAATGGTAAAGGTAAAAAAGAGGCTATCGTTGCACGCATTAAAATCATCGAAGCTGAAGCAGAAAGAGCAAGCAGTTCTTATGACAAAGAAAAAGCACAGGAACGTAAGGCAAAACTCGGTGGCGGAGTGGCAGTGATTAGAGTTGGAGCTGCAACAGAACCCGAACTTAAAGAGCGCAAACAGAGATTTGAAGATAGCTTAAACTCTACAAAAGCAGCGATAGAATCGGGCATTGTAGCAGGTGGTGGCGTGGCGCTGATTCGCGCAGCAGAACAAACTTTAACATCTCTTAAGCTTTCCGATGAAGAGGCAACAGGGCTACGAGTACTGCAACGCGCTTGTCAAATGCCCCTTAAACAGATTGCAAACAATAGCGGCGAAGATGGCTCTGTGATTGTTCAAAAAGTTTTGGCGGCAAAACCTCACTTTGGATTTAATGCAATAACTGGAGATATCGAAGATCTACTTAAAGCGGGGGTGATCGATCCTGTTAAAGTAGTAAAAAATGCTATTGTATTGGCTGTTTCCATGGCGAGTGTGATCTTGATCACGCGCGCTTTGATCATCAATGCAAAAGAAGAAGAAATAGAAGAGTAAAAAAAAACAAGCTCCTTGCCAATGGCAAGGAGCTTGTTCACTTTAATTTAAGTGCATATATGTACAACCGTATTTTATTTTCATCTTTTGTTTTATTTATTTTCTCTATCTGTGGGCTTTTCTTTAATACTGAAGGCTCGGTAGATTGGGGGACTCTACTGTATGAGCGCCTCCCTCGTCTCATCATTGCTCTCACTACAGGTGCTTCATTAGCTCTTGCAGGTGCAGTGGTCCAATCTCTCTTTTTAAATCCCCTGGCGACTCAAAACATATTGGGCATCACAGCAGGAGGCAGCTTAATAGTCACTCTAGTATTCATTACAGGCCTACATATCACCCTCCCTTTTTTAGTTCCTATAGGGGCGATCATCGGCTGTTTTTTTACTCTTTTATTTATTTATGCCCTCTCTTCTCATCTTCTTAATGTCCCCATGGGAAAACTGATTTTAACCGGCGTTGCTTTTTCTGTTGCTTTAGTAGCCATTCAAAACACACTTCTCTATACCCTAAAAGACAATACAGAGCTGCTATCGATTTTTTCACAATGGGAGGCAGGCGTTGCCTATAATCACTCTTGGGCACATCTCTATTTCCAACTCCCCCTCTCCCTTATTGGGATTTATAACTGTCTGAAATATAGAGAAGAAATTAACATCTTATCTCTAGGACAAGAAGATTCCATTAACTTAGGAGTGAATGTAAAAACCATCCGATGGAAGCTCTTTGCATCTGTTGCGATTTTGATGGGAGGCGCATTGGCCGGAATGGGGATGATGGCTTTTTTTGCCTTACTACTTCCCTATCTAATAAGACGTTTAACAGGAGCGAATAACCATAAATTACTTCCCCTCTGTATTTTCAGCGGAGCAAGTCTAATGTCGATCCTTGACCTGATTCTTATCCCCTTCGATTCCCTTTCCATTGGAAATATTTCTGCAATTTTAGGGGGCATATTTTTTATCTCCCTCCTATTTTATCCACAACACACTTCCAAAGAAGAGCGTTATGCTTGAAACACGACACCTCGCTTATAAACATATTTTATTAGACATCAATGCACGTTTTGAAGCAGGAAAGATTTATGGATTGATAGGACGGCATGGTGCCGGTAAATCTTCTCTTTTGCGCATCCTTGCAGGGATTTGGACTCCGTCGAGTGGAGAAGTAATCTGGAAAGAAAACTCACTTTTAGAACTACCTAGAATTGAAATCAGCAAGATTATTACTTTTATTCCTAAACAATATGAAATCCACTTCGATTTTACAGTGCGCGAAATGGTAGAGATGGGCCGCTATAAAAAGCCCTACAATCCTGAATTAATTACACAAGCTTTGTCAGAGGTGGGGGGATTGCATTTAGAAAATGATGCATTCACACAACTCTCTCATGGAGAGCGGCAATTAGTGCTTTTAGCCCGTGCTTTAGCTTCACAGTGCCCTGTTCTACTGTTGGATGAACCAACCGTTGGACTGGATTTTCATCATCAGTTACGCCTTTGGGAAATATTGGAAGAACAAAGAGAAAAAGGAAAAATTGTGATTGTTTCCACTCATGATCTGCGCAGCGCACAAGTCCATTGCGACTATTTTTATCTATTGGAAAAGGGTAAAGTAGCGGGAGAAGGTGGGTTTCAGGATGTAATGCAAGATAGTATTTTAAGGAATTAAAAGAAGAAGAACAGGCTGGGCAGGCATACGCATCAGGCTAACTCTTGCAGCCCTTCAGGCTGCGATATGTAACCCATTCATACCCAGGGCGTTGCCCTGGGCTGTTGCACTGTTAGTCCTTCGG